>JBAUIB010000367.1:0-1630 GCA_049680585.1 Phormidesmis sp. | reverse complement strand
GTCTTTATGCGTAAAGGGCTTTGCCTCTGCACCTGAGTAAGTCGCCACCACATGACCCTCGCCTACCAGCTGATACTTGTAAGTGACCAGTCCTTCTAGCCCAACAGGGCCGCGAGGCGGCATTTTTTGAGTGCTGATGCCCACTTCTGCGCCAAAGCCATAGCGGAAGCCATCGGCAAAGCGAGTGGAGCAATTGTGATACACCCCGGCGGCGTCAACTTGGGCCATGAAGGTGTCGGCGGCAGATTGGTCGGTGGTGGCGATCGCCTCCGTATGCCGCGACCCGTAAGTGCTGATATGGTCTATCGCTGCCTCCAGCGAATCGACCACCCGGATCGCTAAAATCAAATCGCTGTACTCAGTTGCCCAGTCTTCTTCAGTAGCCGATTTAATCTCTGTCAAAATCTGTTGAGTAGTTTCATCGCCACGTAGCTCTACGCCTTTGGCCTGTAGTGCTTCAGCTAATATCGGTAGGGCTCTAGTGGCAATATCTTGATGCACTAAGAGAGTTTCGATAGCGTTGCAGGCCGAAGGATAGCCCACTTTAGAATCAACAACAATCGGCGTGACCTGTTCAATATCAGCGGCTTTGTCTACGTAGAGGTGACAGATGCCGTCAGCATGGCCCAACACAGGAATGCGAGTATTTGCCTGAACGTATTGAACAAACTGGTTTGAGCCGCGTGGAATGATTAAGTCTACGTATTGATCTAAAGCCAGTAGAGCGTTAGTTTCTTCGCGGGTGGTCAGGAGCTGGACGGCGTTGGGATTGTGGCCAGCGTTGGCAATGCCCTGACGGATGGCTTGAACGAGGGCAGTACAGGAGCGGATGGCTTCGCGGCCACCTTTGAGAATGACGCCGTTGCCCGACTTGAGCGCCAGGGTAGAAATTTGCATGACCGCGTCGGGACGCGACTCGAAAATAATGCCGAGGACGCCGAGCGGAACACCGATGCGCTTGAGGATAAGGCCGCTGTCGAGCTCCCGATGAAGGGTGATTTCGCCGGTGGGATCAGCGAGCTGGGCGACGCTGCGAACCCCCTGAATGGCGGCGCTGAGTTTGACCGCATCGAGCTTGAGTCTGCCGTAGAGCGGTCTGGCAATATTGTCTGCGAGGGCCGCTTCAAGATCCTGCTGATTGGCAGCGGTAATGGCGCTGGCTGAGGCTTCTAGAGATTGGGCGACGGATTCGATAATGGCGTTCTTATCGTCGCTGGAAAGCTGGGCCAGTTCGCGGGCGGCTTGCTGGGTTTGCTGGGCGATCGCAACTAGCGGCAGCGCAGTTTGGCTAGTGGCATCTGCGGTTGGCTGGCGGCTGGTTTGAACGTTCATGTGCCTGACGCAAAGAGGGCGGTCTTCAGTCTACCAATAAAGCTTTGATCAATTGTTGGGCAATGCGATCGCCCGCTCCGCTCTCTCCCATTCGCTGCTTACCGTTTTTATAGATGAGCTGAAGCCGGTCGGGGTCACAGATGATTTGGGCGATCGCACCCCCCACTTCCTCGGGATTGTTGACCATCTGCACCGAAGGGCCGAGCATTTTGGCTTGCACAGTCGCGAATGCCGGGGTGAATTGAGGTCCAGGGCCAGGGAGCGTCACGACAGGTTTGCCCAGGCCGACAAATTGCTC
>JBAUIB010000366.1:0-2780 GCA_049680585.1 Phormidesmis sp. | reverse complement strand
CTCCAGCACCAGGGCCTTATTCGCACGGCGCTGATTGTCGATTTGGATGTGCATCAAGGCGACGGCACCGCTTTTATTTTCAAAGGTGACCCGAGCGTGTTTACCTTTTCGATGCACTGCGGCGTCAACTTTCCAGGGCGTAAGCAGCAGAGCGATCTGGACGTGGCGCTAGCCGAAAATACGACTGATGAGGTTTATCTGGCCGAGTTGCGATCGCACCTGCTGCCGCTACTCACACGCCTCCGTCCTGATCTGGTAATGTACGATGCAGGCGTCGATGTCCATCAGGCAGATCGACTCGGCAAGCTAGCGCTGAGCGATGCGGGGATTTTTGAGCGCGATCGCACCGTTCTCCAAGCTTGCAAAACGGCAGGTTATCCCGTTGCCTGCGTCATCGGCGGCGGCTACGGCGATGACATGGACGCGCTAGTTTATCGTCACTCACTACTGCACAGAGCAGCCAAAGCCGTTCTAATGGCAAAATAATAAAGTGCAGGTCCAATAACCGAGCACACACAGCCCAAATTATCCAGAATCTGACTGCCAAACCTGACTGCTGAAATGTCTCTAACTGTTGCCACCTTTTACAAGTTTGTTGCTCTGCCTGACTACCCATTGTTGCAGCAACCGCTCAAGCAACTCTGCGAAGAACAGAGGGTTAAAGGCACCATTTTGTTGGCTCAAGAGGGAATTAATGGGACAGTTGCGGGCGATCGCCGCGCCATTCATTCAGTGCTCAGCCATATCAAATCCGACCCGCGGCTAGCCGATATCGATATCAAAGAATCCCCTGCAACTCGCTGGCCCTTCGAGAAGCTCAAAGTCCGGCTAAAAAAAGAGATTGTCACACTCGGCCTACCCGAGGTGAGTCCGACTCGTCAGGTTGGCACCTACGTTGCCGCCGAACAGTGGAACCAAATCATCTCAGATCCTGACGTCACCGTCATCGACACCCGCAACGACTACGAAGTCGGCATGGGATCTTTCCAACGCGCCCAAAACCCCAATACTGCTACCTTTCACGAGTTCCCCACCTATGCCAAGGAGAATTTAGATCCTACCCAGCACAAAAAGATCGCCATGTTTTGCACAGGCGGCATTCGCTGCGAAAAAGCCTCCTCCTACCTGCTCGATCAAGGCTTTGAATCGGTCTATCACCTCAAAGGCGGCATTCTCAAGTACTTAGAAGATGTTCCTGCAGAAGAGAGTTTGTGGCAAGGCGAATGCTTCGTTTTCGATGAGCGGGTCGCCATTACACATGGCCTAGCGCCCGGCACCCATGCTATATGCTATGCCTGCGGACACCCCATCTCTACAGAAGATCAGGCGTCTTCTGTTTATGAAAGCGAAGTCTCCTGCCCACACTGCATAGAGACCTTGACTGAAGAACGGCGCGATTACCTTCGCGAAAGAAAACGACAGCGACAATTAAACAAGAGAGCGCGCTAACTCCGTACTATTAACTTGCTTGCTGACTATTGTTGTTCTCTATGTAGCTGCGCAGAGCTGAATTGATCAAAGTATTGTAATCGGTGTCTTGGGAACGAAACCACCCCATACTGTCTGGTTCAAGCTGTACTAAGTTACGGGCCTGCTTCGCTGGAACCCGCAGTGTAGCGTTGTCAAAAAACTCTTCGGTCAGAGGCGGAATGTCGGAATAGTCGATGTCATCATCTGTCATCGCCTCCAGCGCTGTCCAGTTAGTCCTTGAGGTATTGCTCGAATCGTTTGCGCTCATATCGGTTTGCCTTTCGTGCTGAAATAATCCGGATAGTTTTGCCTAGTCGTTCTGTCCATACCACAACCGCCACGCCGTTGAGCAAAAAACCTGTTCCAACCCAGCGATTCTCCTTGTAGTCCATACGACTATCATGCTCAATAAGCATTAGTTGTTCAAACATTTGAGGAACATCAGCAAAATCAATTTGGTGCTTGCGAACATTCGCAAGATTTTTCGCTTCGTCCCACTCAAACTCCATGCAGGTATTAGATGCCTACAACAGCACCTATCTATTATCGTCTATCTTCCCACTGAAATTGGGGAAACGTAAACAGTCGTGCCTGCTGTGGTATCTACAGATCTTAAAACAGGTCTTTGTCAGTTACCGCGCCCTTTCTGCTTGAAGATACCAGCTTGGCATATTTCGCCAGCACCCCGCGCTCATAGCGAGGCTTGGGCGGGCTCCACTGAGTTTTGCGATGGGCTAGCTCTTCGTCGGATACGTTTACCTGTAGCAGTAGCTTATCGGCATCAATGGTGATGGCGTCGCCTTCGTTAACCAGGCCAATAGTTCCACCCACAGCCGCTTCCGGGGCAACATGACCAACCACCATGCCATAGGTACCGCCCGAGAAGCGCCCATCGGTAATCAGCCCAACCGAATCGCCAAGTCCAGCGCCGATAATAGCCGATGTGGGGGCGAGCATTTCTCTCATGCCGGGTCCGCCCTTTGGCCCTTCGTAGCGCACGACAATCACATCGCCCGCTTTGATTTTGTTGGCCAAGATCGCGTCTAGACAGTCTTCTTCAGATTCAAACACGCGAGCAGGGCCAGTGATGCTGCGGTTTTTGATGCCGGTCAGCTTGGAGACTGCGCCTTCGGGGGCGAGATTGCCTTTGAGGATGCCAAGGTGCCCTTGCGGGTACATCGGATGGTCGAATGGACGAATGACATCTTGATTGGCAGCCGGTTGATCCGGGACGTCGGCCAGGACTTCTGAAATGGTTTGACCGCTGACAGTGAGGGCATCGCCGTGGAGCAGGCCCTCGTTTAGCAGCA
>JBAUIB010000365.1:0-13865 GCA_049680585.1 Phormidesmis sp. | reverse complement strand
GCTCGCCACCTCAGAAATTCGGGTGCGCGTCCCGAAAAAGTACAAGGCCATTTCCAACGGCGAGCTGCTCTCGACAGAAACTGAAGGCAGCGACAAAATTTACCACTGGAAGCTAGATAAAGTTCATCCTAGCTACCTGATGACGCTAGCCATCGGCGACTTTGACTCGATTCAAGACGAGTGGAAGGGGCGATCTGTGAGCTACTACTTTGAAAAAGGGCGCAAGGCAGAGGCCAAGCTGACAATGGGCAAAACGCCGCAGATGATGGCGACGCTCAGCCGCTGGTTCGGCTATGACTATCCGTTCTCTAACTACGATCAGGTCTGTGTGAGCGACTTTATCTTTGGCGGCATGGAGAATACCACCACCACCCTGCTGACCGATCGCTGCATGATTGACGAGCGAGCCGCATTAGATAACCAGCGAGCCGAGCCGCTAGTGGCTCACGAGCTAGCTCATCAGTGGTTTGGTGACTTGATTGTGATTAACCACTGGTCGCAGGCTTGGGTGAAAGAAGGTGCGGCTACGTATTCTGAGGTGCTGTGGGTAGAAGAAACGCTGGGTAAAGAAGAGGCGCTGTACTATCACCTCAACCACGCGCGGGCCTACCTGAGTGAAGATAAAAGCCGCTATCGTCGGCCCTTGGTCACGCATATTTACCGCGAAGCAATTGAGCTGTACGACCGGCACATTTATGAAAAGGGATCGTGTGTGTATCACATGATTCGCAATGAGATTGGCGATGAGCTGTTTACGAGGGCGCTGAGTACGCTGCTGAGCGATCACGCCCATAAAACGGTAGAAACGATTGACCTGCTGCGGGCGATTGATAAGGCAACCGGTCGGAATCTGCGGTTTTTGTTTGATCAATATGTGTATCGAGGCGGACATCCAGATTACAAGGTGGGCTATAGCTGGGATGGCGATAGCAGCTTAGCTAAGCTCACCGTTACCCAGAGCCAAGTAGAAGACGGCAAGTCTCAGGTGCAAGAAGGGCTGTTTGATCTGAAGGTGCCGATTGGCTTTGGCTATATTAATTCAGAGAAGCCGGATGATTCCCCAGAGATTAAGACCTTTAAGGTGCGGGTGCATGAGCGCGAGCAGGCGCTGTATTTTCCGCTAGAGCGCAAGCCGGACTTTATTTGCTTTGATGTGGGCAACCATTTGCTTAAGACGGTCGAGCTGAGCTACCCGGTGGCAGAGCTCAAGGCTCAGCTCGCGCATGATCCCGATCCGATTTCTCGGCTGACGGCGGCGGAAATGCTGGCGAAAAAAGGGAGCCTAGAGGCGATCGCTGCGCTTGAAACCGCCTTACAAAATGACCCCTTTTGGGCAGTCCGCGCTGAAGTGGCCGAAAACTTAGGCGCAGTCAAACTGGCCCAAGCAGAAGCCGCTCTCCTGAGGGGGATTAAAGACAAGCACCCCAAGGTGCGCCGGGCCGTGGTCGAAGCGCTGGGCGATGTGAAAACGGCAGATAGCTACAAGGCGCTCAAAAACGTCGTTGAGAAAGGAGATGCGAGCTACTACGTAGAGGCAGCAGCGGCCCGCGCCCTCGGCAAAATCGGCAAGGGCAAAATAGCCGGTAAAGACAAGGAGAAAAAGACACTGGCCGTGCTTGACAGCGTGCTGAAGAAAAAGAGTGGTTGGAATGAGGTGGTCAGAAGCGGCGCGATCGCCGGACTGAGCCAGTTCAAATCTTCAGAAGCGGCGCTAGATTTGCTATTGCCCTATACTGAGCTCGGCGTCCCTCAGGCCCTGCGCCTCGTGGCGATTCGCTCGTTGGGAGCAATTTCGCTTGCCCAGGAAAAACTGGTTGTAGAGCGGATTTTAGAGCGCCTAGAAACGCTCTCACGCGAGACGTTTTTCCTGACGCAGGTAGCGACGGTTGCGGCCTTGGCACAGATGGAAGTGCGAGGGGCGATTGTGATTTTGCGATCGCTCGCCGATCACAGTCCCGATGGCCGGGTGAAGCGGCGGGCAGATGAGGCTGCCCAAAAAGTGCAAAAGAAGATTGGAGCAGACAAGGCGATCGCTGACCTGCGCCAAGAACTCGATGAGATCAAGCAGAACAATAAAGAACTCAAAAGCCGCTTAGAAGATCTCGAAGCTAAAGCCAAATCGTAAATTCGCTAGCGATCTTGTGTTTTCTAGGTTTTAGGAGGCCGTTCAGCGCTATGAAGCTATTAGATGTCGTCGTTCTAACGAAAGACTTGCCGACCTTGAACTTACATAAAGGGCAGGTCGGCACTGTCGTAGAAGTTTATGAGCGCGATGATCTTGAGGTCGAGTTTGTTGATTTACAGGGACAAACCTACGCACTAGAGACTCTAAATGCCAGTGAGCTTATGCAGATACATTACGGCCCTCTGCCTCAAACTGCGTAGTTTTTAAGGGGCGATCGCTGACCTGCGCCAAGAACTCGATGAGATCAAGCAGAACAATAAAGAACTCAAAAGCCGCCTAGAAGATCTTGAAGCTAAAGCCAAATCGTAAACCCCTGGCGATAAAATCTAATCGGGAATACAAATTGTAGGCGTGAAGTTGTTTATGGTAAGTAAGTGCATCTTATTTACTTAGACTGTCATCGTCGCTAACTCTCACAAATTAGTCCCCAGATCCTTGCAGGCCGATTTGAGATTGTAAAGCAGCTAAGCCACACGGATTTTAGCTCAGTGTATTTGGCGTGCGATCGCCACCATCTGCATCGCCCTCACTGCATCGTCACGGCCATTCACTACCGCGATCCGCAGCTGCGCCACCGCCTAGAGCGCGAAGCCCAGCAGCTAGAGCGCTTAGGCCATCATCCGCAGATTCCGAGCGTGCTGGCCTATTTTTCCGAGTCTGCCTCACTCAGCACGTCCGCCGAGTCTCATCCTTTCTATATCGTGTGTGAGCACATCCTCGGCCATCCGCTCAGTCAAGAAATTGTTCCTGGCAAGCCGCTGAGCGCTAGCTATGTCACTAAGCTTTTACAAGACGTGCTGGTGGCACTTTCGGCTGTTCATACGCAGGGCACCCTCCACCAAAATCTCCATCCCCAGCACCTGATCCGTCAGGCAACAGGCGGTCATGTCTTTTTGACGCAGTTCGGCGTGCTCCCGAAGCTCGCTCGCAGCATTCTGGGCGCAGATGGTACCCTCACCGACACCGTTCCAATGGGGCTCCAGCCGTATCTCGCCCCCGAGCAGCTCCAGCAAAATCCTCAGCCTGCTAGCGATCTCTACGCTCTCGGCCTGATCGCGATTGAAGCGCTGACGGGCGATCGCCATCACAACTTTGCCTACGATCCCCAGCGAGGATTGCTGTGGCGTCAAGCGCTGGAGCATCGCCAGCATACCAATGACCAAACCAGCATCGGCCTACCGCTAATCGAGTTTATTGATCGACTCGTACGGCATGATTGGCGCGATCGCTTTGCCAGCGCCAACGAAGCCCTCGCGACCCTCGAAACAGAAAACTTTCGTCATCGAATTGCCCACGACAGCCGGCTACCCACTGTGATTGCCGCACCGAATGCTAGATCTGATGCCGGATCCAATACTCAATCCAATGGCCGCTCAGACTACTCAGCCCAATGGACTCAGCCGGGTAGAGATGTCGCTGCTTTCCCAGTCTCTGGCCGGGTTACAATGCTGCCGTCCCCAGCCGCTTCGCAATCAGCGCGCTCATCGGCTCCCCACCGCCGCCCCAAGTCGGCAAATCCCTACCTCTATAAGCTAGCCGCTGGCAGTCTTGCCGCGCTGATCGGCTTAGGAATCGGCGTAAAAACCTATCAGTGGGGTGAATACCGCCTCAGCCGCCTGCCCGAAACCTGGCAAGCCTGGAGGACGCCTATCGGCCAAAAGCCTTACCCAGTTGCTAAGCCCGCAACGCTAACGCCTCTAATGGCAGACGGCAGTATATTGCTTCAGCCAGCCGCGGCCAAAGCGTTTTGGGACATGGTGATCGCCGCTCAAGCTGATGGCATCGAACTCTATCCTCTATCCGGCTATAGGGATTCGCCCCAGCAAGACTATTCCACCGGATATGCCCTCGATATCGGTGGAGAACTAGAAGACGCCGATCAGCAAGCCAGCTTTGCTGATACAAAAGCGTTTAAATGGCTAATGGACAATGCTCAAACTTACGGATTTGCCCTCTCTGCGCCGAAAAGCAACCTGATCACCGGCAAAACATCAGATGAGCCTTGGCATTGGCGGTATGTTGGCGATACTCAAAGTCAGCAGATTTTTGAACGTTGAAGTAGGCGCTAAAAAATCAATTAATCGTGACTAGATCGACTGTACGCATCCACATAATTCAGATATCCTTCCATCAACCATCGTCATCCCCTCACCCTTATGAGCCCACCGCCTCGGCTAAAAGCTTACTACAAGACAACGCTCGGTTTCTTTTTCCTCGCAGGCGGCGGGCTCAGTATGGGTTTCGGCCTATGGATAGCGATCAAAGCAGGCGTCTTTTCGCCTTTTCTATTCGCTGGTGCTGGGCTATTGGCCTTTGGCTGCTACTGTCTACGCCGCCCTTACTTTTTATTAGAGCCGCGTCAGCTCACGGTCTATAACCTCTTAGGGCTTGTCAGTCAGCGCTACACGTTTGACTCTTGGGATGTGGTCAAAGCCGACAGCCGCCGCATCTATATAGATAACGACGGCATCACGATTAAAGTACCTGTGGCTCCCTGGTTAGTGAAGACTAACGATTGGCTGACGATGCGTGAGATGCTGTAGCGTCTGAGGCTAAAAATTTCTCTAGCTCGCTAAGCTTTTCGGCGTCAATCTTCGTCTGCATGGGGCAAAACTTAGGCCCGCACATCGAGCAAAATTCAGCGGTTTTGTAGATATCGGCTGGCAAGGTTTCGTCGTGATATTCGCGGGCCCGCTCGGGATCTAGCGAGAGATCGAACTGTTTGTTCCAGTCGAAGTTGTAGCGGGCTTGGGAAAGTTCGTCGTCGCGATCGCGCGCACCCGGACGATGACGAGCAATATCCGCCGCATGGGCCGCAATCTTATAGGCGATCAGGCCATTGCGCACATCTTCCGCATCGGGCAGGCCCAAGTGCTCTTTAGGTGTGACATAGCAAAGCATCGCGGTCCCGTACCAGCCGGCCATTGCCGCCCCAATCGCAGAGGTAATGTGGTCATAGCCAGGGGCAATATCAGTGACCAGCGGCCCCAACACATAAAAAGGCGCTTCGGAGCATTCCTCCATCTGCTTTTTCACATTGAACTCAATTTGATCCATCGGTACATGGCCCGGACCTTCGACCATCACCTGCACATCGTGCTGCCAGGCGCGGCGAGTCAGCTCTCCAAGGGTTTTCAGTTCAGCGAGCTGCGCTGCATCGGATGCGTCATGCTGACAGCCTGGCCGCAGCGAATCACCGAGGCTAAAAGAGACATCGTATCGCTTGAAGATTTCGATGATGTCGTCATAGTGGGTAAAGAGCGGATTTTGCTGGTGGTGGTGCAGCATCCACTGGGCCATAATGCCGCCGCCGCGAGAGACAATTCCCGTGAGGCGATTTTTTACCAGCGGCAGGTGCTCGATTAAAATGCCAGCGTGAATAGTCATGTAGTCTACGCCTTGCTGGGCGTGCTTTTCGATGATGTGTAAAAAGTCTTGCGCCGTCAGATTTTCGATGTTGCCGTGCACGCTTTCGAGCGCTTGGTAAATGGGGACTGTGCCAATCGGGATCGGCGAGTTGTTGATCACAGCGGTGCGGATTTCATCGAGATTGCCACCGCCAGTCGAGAGATCCATTAGTGTATCTGCGCCGTATTTGATCGCCATGCGCAGCTTATCGACTTCTTCGTTGATATCAGACGAGTTTGGCGACGCGCCGATGTTGGCGTTTACTTTGCATTTACTGGCAATGCCAATCGCCATCGGCTCTAGATTAGGATGGTTAATATTGGCTGGAATGATCATCCGCCCGCGAGCGACTTCGTCTTTAATTAAGCTGACGGGCAAGTTCTCTCGCTGGGCCACATACGTCATCTCTTCGGTGACGATGCCTTGGCGAGCATAGTGCATTTGAGTGACGTTGGCTTGGCCTTTGCGATTTGCGATCCAGTGGGTTCGCAGCGCAGGAGACGTGGTCTGTGGCTGGCTAGAGTTTTCGGAAACAACAGTTTTTGTCATGGGTTGCTTAGAGTTTTCTTTAGATTGTTCTACGTTGCGTTCTTTGTTGGCTTGAATTTTGTTGAGATTGGCAGAGTCGCGGGTAGAGCGAGTCTGATTAAATGGAGATGTCATCGATAGATGCCTCGAAATATTGGATTGGGTTGCTGATACGCTCAGGTTTCAGCGATCGCGCTTGCTCAGGTTTCAGCAATTGCCTATGCTCGGGTTTCAGCGATCGCTTGCGCTGTAAGAGCGGATATTCTTTAAATCGCTGTAGTTAAAAGGGATTGCGTTTTTGTTGTTTTTATCGAGGGTGGTCCACACTAGTGTGATCACTGTTGAACTCACCCAGGCGGCTGCAAAACTATTGAGCAAGTCTCCGCCGCCTGGAATCGAAAACAGAGGGGCAAAATCGGGTTTAGGAAAAAATAACGTGCCGACAACAATACCGACAATAGAACTCCAGAAGGCGTTGTTGGCGGTTTGGTGACGATTGTAAAGGCTGAAAATCAAGGGAAATAGCAGGGCCGCGCAGAGCAAGTCGGCAACAAAAAACAAATAGAGAACGCTGTAGCCTTGAGCGGCGATCGCCACTGCCGGAATTCCCACGGCGACCGTTAGCCACCGAGAAATCAACAGCACTCTTTGCTCATCATTGGATTCATTTGCCCCGCCCGAGAGCCTGAGTAAATCGGAGGTAAATACCGAGCTAATGCCATTGAGCAAGGTATCGAGACTGCTCATCACCAGCGCCAGCGCCAGCAAAATCACTCCGATCAGCAGCCAGCTTGGTACCGCCAAACTTTGTAACAGATCGAAAAAGGCAGTGGGTCCACTAATGTCAAAGCCTGCTGCAATCAGCCCCAACAGCCCTGAGATGAAAATCAGCGGCAAAATCACCAGCGCCGATCCTAAAAAAGCGCGCCGCACGGTTTGATCACTTCGGCAGGCATAGACTCGCTGCCAGTTGCCCTGATTGAACAGCTCAGCGGCGACAATCGCAATCACCAGCGTCGCGCCAAATCGCAAACCGTCAATATTGCCCAGAGACAGCAGCGCTGGCAGATTGTCAGCAACCGGGCTAAAGGCCGCGCCAAAGCCGCCTAACGCGCTAACCGTCGCGCCAAAGCAAACCAGCAGTAGCGGCACAATCAGCGCAAACTGTACGGCATCGCTCAAAATGGTGGCCTTGAGTCCGCCATAGGCTGTGTATAAAAATACAGCCGTAATCACCACGATTGAGGTGACCACTAGCGGCACGGCAATCACAAGCTGTAGGGCTTGGGCGATCGCCGTTAGCTCTGCTGCCAAGTACACAAACATATACAGCAGCATCACCCCGACCGTCAGCAGGTACATCAGCCGGCCCGCTGAGCGCTGAGCCGCAAAGCGATGGCGCACATACTCATTCAGCGAGTGCCCCCACGGCATAATCTGCCGCAGCCTCGGCCCGACAAAGACAAAGACAAAGACAGCCGCCGCCGATCCCAAACAGTAGCCTAAGATAGCCGTCAGCCCGCCAAAGGCAGAGCCCGCTTCCGGCGGACTGAACAAAATCCATGCGCCCATCGCTGAGGCCGTCACAGTCGCGAGCGCCATTGCACCCCCGACTTGATTGCGGCTCACCATATAGTCTTCTAAACTAGGACGCTGCTTCGTTCGGGCAAATCCGATTAGAGCAAATGCGGCTGATGCGATCAGGGCGATCGCTAACGTAACGATGCCAATCCCAGGCAGTCCAATCCAAGACAGTCCAATCCAAGACATGCTTTCCTCCGCTGGCATTATCCAGACTCAGGTTCAGAGGGTATGTTCTCAGCTCCACCAAAATTGTGTGGAGCACCCCTAGCGAATAGTCAATAGAATAGTACTGCCTGCCTCCGTGAAATTGCGCTGATGGTTAATCTTTACATACTGAAAAAACAGATCAAAAAGCAGGCCCAGAAACAAACCGCCAGGATTTCGCGGAACTTCGATCTGGCGATCGCGCTCTATTTTTTAGTCGGTCTTTCATTTGCGCTCATGGGCGCTTTTTGGACAGGTGACAACCCGGTAGACCCCCTACAAAAGACGTTTTCCTCAGGCCCTATGCTGACCGCCATCCCTGCTCAAGCGCCGCATGTCTACACCGTCAGCCCAGACGTGCTGGCCATAGACATCAGCGCCCCGCCCGTAAAACGGGGTCAGCAAGCGCCCTATATTCCTCATAAGAGCGATGTCTCAATTGATGAGGACTCATACACGCGAATTGAACGCGGGGGCCGTCTCTTTGGCACCTTACTGGATGGCAGCTCAACTAACGAGCCGCTCGGCGCTGCATTTCAGGACGATGACAATCCGCTGATCTATACCTACGACCAGATCAGTGAAACAACGCTTAACCTCGCTGGCGCTGACTCAGCGGTGAGCTACCTGATCGGCTCTAGCGAAGATGCCGACTACGCGACGCCAGTTTCACCTAGCCGCGTTTTCCGCAAGACCAAACCGGTAGGCTTTGCCCATCAGTCTGACGGCTTTCACTGGCCAGTAGCCCACACCCTGTTTCTCAGCCTGCCGCACCCCCTGACGCCTGGGCAAACCTATCATCTGAGCTTCCCAGGGCTGGGCCTCGCAGAGACGACGTTTGACTATCAGCCAGCGATCGCCCGCAGTGAAGCGGTCCATATCTCTCAGCTGGGTTTTCGCCCGGACGATCCGCTGAAGGTGGGGTATTTATCGACGTGGATGGGCAACGGTGGCGGCCTAGATTATCCAGACGAACTGCGCTTTACGCTAATCGACGAGCGGACTAATCGGCCAGTGTATCGTAGCAGCGCTAGCCAGGTGTATGAGCGTGACCAGCCAGAAGATCCGCTTGATCGTGACTATACCTTGAGCGAAGTCCACCAGCTCGACTTTAGCGACTTTAAACGGCCCGGCGACTACCGGCTGTGCGTAGAGGGCATTGGCTGCTCTTTTAGCTTTGAAATTGCCAACGACGTTTGGCGCTCGGCTTTCTTTACCGCTGCTCGGGGCTTTTATCATCAGCGCAGCGGGATTGCCATTGGTGAACCTTATACCGCCTTTGAGCGGCCGCGAGCCTTTCATCCTGACGATGGGGTAAAGGTGTACCAGTCGGGCGCGACGCTGCTAGAAACAGATATGGGACTGGGCGATCGCGATACCTTTGATGCGCTCAACAGCCAGCTAACCCAAGTGATCGTGCCCAACGCCTGGGGCGGTTATTTCGATGCGGGCGACTGGGACAGACGAATTCAGCATTTGGCGATCCCACGGGGGCTGCTAGAGCTCCATAACCTGTTCCCGGCCCACTTTAAGACAGTCGATCTCAATCTTCCAGAATCCGCCAATCAGCTACCCGACATTCTTGATGAGGCCCTGTGGTCTCTGGACTTTTTCCGCCGTCTGCAAACGCCAGAAGGAGGGATTCGTGGCGGTATTCAGTCAGCGGCAGAAGGCACCCGACATGGCGAGGCCAGCTGGCAAGAGTCGATGACGGTAATGGCCTTTGCGCCGGATGTGTGGTCGAGCTATCTGTACGCGGGCGTCGCGGCTCGCGCGGCCTATACCCTACAGGCATACGATCCGGCACTTGCCGATGTTTATCAGCAGAGTGCGCTCAAAGCGATCGCCTACGCCGAAAAACACTATCGCGAAGGCAGCTACACCGGAGAACTCCAGCACAATGTCAAAGACCAGCGCAATCTATCGGCCTTAGAGCTGTACCGGCTGACGGGCGACAGTCAATGGCATGATTTGTTTTTAGCGACGACTATCTTTCACGATGCGGCGGCTGAGGTCTCTGTCTATGGTGTGCAGGAACAGCGCGATGCCGCCTTTCTATATGCTCGCTTAAACGACACGCGCTCTCCGTCAAAGGCACCGCTGGCTGTTGACGAGACCATTCAGGTAAACGCGCGGGCTGCTTTTTTGCGCTACGCCGATGATTTAGTGCAGCTAAGTGAGACGACTGCCTTTGGCTGGAGCAAAGAGCATCCCTACGCGCCGCTGGGCTGGGGCAATGGCTTAGGCGCACCTAAAAGTGTAAATATTTTGCAGGCCCATGCGCTGACGCAAGACCCCGACTATTTGCTCGCAGGGATTAACAGCACTCAGTTTTCAGCCGGAGCAAATCCAGACAATCAGGTGTATACGACCGGGCTAGGCGAGCGATCGCCGCAGCATCCGCTAATTGTCGATCAGCGCATCACTGGTCAAGCCCCGCCGCCGGGCATTACGATCTATGGTCCGGCTGACTTGAGTGTGTATCGTGATAATTGGGCGGTGCAGGCGATCGCCCCTGACATGTTTCCGGCGCCGTGGGAATGGCCCACCGTTGAGAGCGGCTTTGATATTTACCTCTATCCCATTGGATCAGAGTTTACGGTTGACTACATGCTCTCGTCTGCCTATACCTGGGGCTACTTAGCGGCGCGAGAATAACCCCCCCGCTATGGCACCGCCGATCAGGGCGGGCTCGGAACGGGGCTGCTCGGCTCAGGCGGACTGGGCTCAGACGGACTGGGATCAGGTGTCTCTACAGTCGGTGGACCTGAATCCGGTGGGCTTGAATCTGAGGGGCTTAACTCAATGGTGATGATGACGGTTGCAATAGCGCGATCGCCTGCCTCATTGCTGACCTCGTAGGTAAAGCTATCGGTCGGTGAGAACTCCTCACTGGGAAAATATTCAATCTGGCGGCCATCTGTCCTCACAGAGCCGTGTCGGCCCTGACCAACTGCCACGATGCTGAGCGCTTCTGGATTGCTGTCGTTCGCCAGCACATCAAAGCGCGCGGGCGTTTGTTGCTTGATAACAAAGCGGTCATCGTTTGCCTGTGGAAAGGTGGATGAGGCGTCGGGTCCAGGAGAGGATACTGGCGGGGGCGCGAGTGGCGGCGGGGAGACTTCCGGTACGGGCGGAGAGGATGCTGGCGGGACTGACGAAGGCGACGCGGGTAAAATCGCTGTGCCTACTCCTGTCAGCGTTAGCGTCGCGTCGTTACTGGCATTGTTTTTGACCACTAGTTCGGTGGTGCGATCACCAATCGCCGTTGGGGCAAAGGCGACCACTACCCGACAGCTCTCGCCCGGTGCCAAATCGCTCTGCGTGCAGGTTTGCTCAATTACCTCAAATGAGCTGGCCTGCCATCCGGCAATATTTAGCGCAAAAATGCTCAGCGGCGCACTGCCATCGTTAGAAAGGGTTAAAAGCTGGCGCGATCGCTCCTTTAGCAGCGTCTGCGGAAAATCGATCCCCGGCACGTCAAAGCTCAAACTAGCAACCGCTTCTGGCGTACCGGTCCCGCTCAGGGCAACCGGCTGTGATTGGCGTTGAACGATCGCGGTTTGAGTCGCCTTCTCTGCTGGTAGGCTTTCCTCTATCACCACATACATTTCAGCCTGATGCTTCCCGACTGTAGCGGGCGAAAAGACTGCGCTCAGCACACAGCCCGCGGCGGGAGCTAGGACCAGTTCAACCTGGCATTCTTCAGCCGCTGTCGTTCCTGCCAGCACAAAGGTTTCACTGCCCGAGAGCACCACCTGCCGAATTTTGATAGGGCTATCGCTCTTGTTGATGAGCGTCACCCCTTTAGGGTCGCTCGCTGAATTCAGCACTCTAGGACCGAAGGCGATCGCACTATTGCTCACGCTAACTTGCCTAGACACATTTGGATCTTGGCTCACAGCGCTCCATACTTTGGCCGTCAGCCAAGCCATTGCACCGATCAAGGCTATCCCGGCAGCTATCTGCCCGAACCGCCGTTTTGGTTTTGGCCTGCCACGGCTTCTATAGCGCTGGCCCGGAATCGCGGGTGGCACCCCTTCTCCTGTGACCAGCGACGGCACCATCAGCCCGATGTTGTGACGGGTGACGGCAGCGCCTGATTTGTCGTTGAGGCGATCGCGCAATTGCAGTGCCCGCGACAGCCACGGCAGTGCCCGCCCCGCTTCTCCCAGCGCCAGCGATCGCGTCCCGAGCTGATGGAGCGCCCGCGCTTCTGCCGCCCCATCGCCGAGCTGCTTCGCTGCTTGCAGACTATAGGTTAGCGCCTGCTGCCACTGATCCCACTGGCCGCGCAGCGCGAGCAACGGATCTAGCCGCCGAGTGAGGCTCAGGCTCTTTTGCCACTGTCCTGTCCGCTGAGTCCATTCCAGCAGATGGCGCATGGCGTCGGCACTGCTTTCTCCTATCTGGCTCTCTCTGGCACTGCTTGCAGCGCTTTCCTGCTGGTGGGCAGCGGCAAAATAACCCGTGGCAAAGTAATCAGTGGCTTTCGCTAGCCAAGGCTGGGGATCAAAACTGCGCGGCGCGATCGCTAGCAAATCAGCGCTCAGCCGATAGCCCACTCCTTTGCCTGTCTCCGTAGACTCGACCAGATGTAGCGTCACTAGCTGATCGAGCACGTCAACTATCTGGGGGGTTTGCGCAATCGCTTGGGACTGCGCCGCGCTCAAAGCAACGCCGCCCATCGCGCCCATCAAGGCGAGTGCCTTTTGCTGACGCGGCGAGAGAGTGGCGGCGATTTTTTGAAAGAGCGATCGCGCTGAAACTATCTGCCCTGGCGTGGTTTGCATAGACTGAACCAGCTCGACCATCGACTGGTCTTGAGCCGCAGCATGGGCAGCGGCGCGGCGAAGCTGCAGGGGATTGCCCGATAGCGCTGTCCATAGTGACCGGGTTGCCATTTCTTCGACCTCAGAGAGGGCGCGACCGAGTTCTATTTGAATGAGCGCAACCGATTCTGGAAAGGGTAAGCCTTTAAGTGCGATCGCTGCTCCCTCTAGCCAGTAAAAGCGCGCCTCAGAGATCAGCACAAACGTAGCGTCTGGCAAAGCCAGCATCAGCCATTCGACCTCTGCTTTGTCCAGCGAGAGAGAATCCAAAATAACCAACGCTCGTTTGCCCTTCAAAGCCTGTTGCATCTGCGTGTAGCTGGGCTTAAACAGCGGCTTCGCTTCGTAAAAAGTACCATAGAGCGATTGCAACAAATCAGCCACAGGCTGGCCCTGCGCCGATAGATAAATCACCCCCTCTGGGAACATCAGCGACTTGTCATCGGCTAGATGCCTTATCAGCACAGTCTTCCCAACCCCAACCTCTCCGTAGATTTCGACTGGCTGGGCTTGCATCAAGGCTTCTCGCACCAGCGGCAGTACCGTCTGCCGGTCTAGCAGGGTGCGAAAAGGATGAGGTCTAAGCTCTATCGGGGCTGGCTGGGGCTGGGGTGTATGCTCACTCGCGACGTTCAGCACGCCGCCGTGGGCCGCGTTATCGGTATAGTGATACGCCTCTAAGTGATTACTAACAATTACTTGGCCGTGCCGGTCGCTGCCAGTCTGCTCGCCCATTTGCCCGCCCATATCGCCAGCGCCGCCAGTCGAGACAGGCCGCATTAACGTTTTGGCAAGGGGAGCCGAAGCGTGAAACAGCACCTCTGCTTGCCACGAAGGGACAGGGGTACCGGCTATACGACCGCTAATTTTTGCTAGCTTGAGCCATCCTAGACCAAGCTCTGTATGAAATACGGATAGCGTCTGCTTCAAAATCGGCAGGAGTGTTTGAGGCGTCGCAATCAGCTCAGCCGTCTGCAATGATTGAGCCGGATCAGCTGCGATCGCTTCTAGGGCGACATACAGGAGACTATCGCGTTGGCGCAGGCCAACTTTTGCAATGACTTGGCAGTGCGCTTGAGACAAAACTGCACTCGTTCGAAACGCCTCAGTCAGCGTCGCTGCAA
>JBAUIB010000364.1:0-3491 GCA_049680585.1 Phormidesmis sp. | reverse complement strand
GGGTCTTTATCATCGTTTTTATATCGCTGAGAAAGAACAATCAAGCTTCCTTTAGGCAGCTTCTTAGCATGTGTATCAACACCGCTGCTTTCTTTGGTGCTTACTCTGAAGGTCAGTGGAAAGTAAGTTCCCTTTCCATGTTTTTCATAGGCCCAGATGCCAGGAGTTGGATCGCTTACATTTTTGATGTATTTCAGCTGTTCAAGATTCATAGGATCCTCCTTTCTGCGTAGATCGCTCACATTACAAAGGTTCCCAAATCTCCTAGTCAAAAGTTTTATCTTGACTGCGAGTAGAAATCAGCCTATCTTCAATAATTAGAGCTGTGATGCCTATCACACTCATTTCCTCAGAACTCAATTTTGCTGAGCGCCATCGGCAGGTGTGCAACCACCGTACCGACGGCTAACCCCCACACTGATCACAGCAGTCTGGGAGCTAGGGTTACTTTAAACCCTTAGCCACCCCGATGCACTTCATCTTTGCGGGGTGGCTTTGCTTTTTTGAGTTCTGGTTTCCTTGGCCAATTCACCAAAAACAAACCAACCGGAGACCAGAATTCTCATGTTGATGCCATTTGAACAGGGCGCTGAAGCATCCACAGATTCTTTTGCCCAAACCTCGTCTGGGCTGAGCTGCTCGCTGCCCGCCGAAGGACCACCCACGCCTCCACCCAATTCCTCAGCCAATCTGCCAGCCAACGGCGAATACGAAATCGTGCGCCTTATGCTGTTCGGTAGCCTCAGCGCTGTACAGTCCAACATCCGACTGTTGCACAAGCTCAGCTACGCCGAACCTAATGACTGGAGTAAACCGATCTCTACCGGCAAAGCGAATGAAGTTATGGCCATTTTGACCAGGCGAGTGAGGGTCGCAAAAGACTGACTAACAAGCGATAAGTTCGACCCATCTGACTCGGCGCGTCAATAATCTATGTCGCTGAAGTCTTTTGCTTGTGGTGCGATCGCTCCTAACAACAGATAGGCGATCGCACCCCCTTACAGTTAATGGAGCTAACGCTAGAAGTTGGGCAATGCCTCCGATGCAGTCATCAATAGCTTGCTCGATCTATGTAAGAGACGATTCTTGGGTGTTTAATCCTTTCGGCCGAGTGAGCGATCGCGCTGCCCAGTCCCTAATCACACTTTCCAAAAAGTCAGCTACCGTTAAGTCCGCCCTTGCTCAATGGATCGAACAACATCAGCATGAAGACTACGTCGGCAACGGTATAGACGCGCTGTGGAAACTAAGCGGCAGCTAATCAGCCCTTCCCAACTCAATGAGTATAGCGTTACCCGGATGCATTCGGGTAACGCGAGTCACTTGGCCTGTTGTTCTGCAAGGCTTCCACCAGAACAATCGTATTCAAGCCAAGTGAGAAACGCTATATAGTGCGACAATCGCTCACCTCAAGGCGAGCTTGACGGCTGGAGCCAGCCCATCTCCACCAGCAGATCCAATGATGTGATGGCGGTTTTGACTCGGCGGATTAGGCGGCAAAAAAGGGAGAGTAACAACAGCAAAGTCGAATCGCTTAGCACACTCTGCTAGGATTCAATTCTCATGTATAGCAACCGCGCAAGTGCATCCGGCGATTGCTATCACCAAACAGTTTCAATGACATCGAGTGGCCAGGTTGCTTGATGTCTATGCAACATCTACAGCGCGAATAGATAGCTTTGTTGCTTTCTACGGCCCTATTGAGATACTAGCCTACTCAATTAAGCTGCGAGCTTGATCCAAAATTTCAGCGGCTTTTGCTGCATCAGAATGCCCAAACCAGCGCTGCCATAGAGTAGAAAGCCGTCCTCGCGTCGAACGATTGGGCTGCGGGCGAGTGTACTGGCTGGCAACATCAATTAACGCATCAGCTCTACTGCTGCTGTTTTCAATCGTTTGCGCTAAGTCCAAAGCCCGCTGGAACTCACCTTGCTTAGCAAATTCACTCGCCGCACAGGCCCGTAGCCAGTCTTCTGAAGAGCCGGGGTCGAGTAGCGTGACCAATTGCTCTGGCAAACCCGCACTGCAATAAGCGCTCCCCACTTCTGCCAAAGCCTCTTTTTGCATATCAGGCTGCTGCGCAATCTGTTCAGCCTCAGTATATTGCTCAGATTCTAGATAAGCGCGCACTATGCTCAAGCGCGCGGAGCGAGGATTTCCAATCGATTCGAGCAGGCTCTCAGCCGCCTCGCCTGATCCAGATCGAGCGTAGGCTAAGGCGATCGCACCATAGGCATTTTGCCGCTCAGAAACACTCTCGATGGCGCTAGCAATTGTCTTCGCCTGCTCAAAGTCTCCTATCCCAGCATATCCCCCTGCAATCGTAGACTGCGCGGCTGCTAATTCTTGAGCCTCGAGTGACTCAGATAATGACTGTGCTTTGGCCAAAGCTTCACCAGCCTGATCGCTCTCTAGCTGAGCATAGAGCTGAGCTGCTTCAACCCAGTTAAAAATCTCTTCTAGGGGATAGTCAGCCGCAGGTTGAATCTTCGAGACAGCTGCCTCTAGAACAGATGACGCCTGCTCTAGCTGACCCAAGGTAATTAAAAGCCTCGCTACAGAAAGGCGATAGCCAACGTCAAGTGCCTCCGAAGAAGTATCTGAAGCTTGAGCAGACTCAGAGGGTTGCGCTGGCAGTAGATCGCCTTGCTCAATCACAAATGCTGCGAGTTCTAGCTGATCGGCTTCAGCCAACGAAGCGGCCATTGCGAGCAACAGTCTGTTCGCTGACCAAGCGGGACCCTCCGGTAAACTAGCCTCTGGCCAGCGAGTAACCGATGACTGGTGATCCGCGATCGCCTGAGTCAAAATTTCCTCAGCGTCTTTTTGCCGATCGGCTTCTGCATAGTCTCCAGCAATCTCTGCTAGGGTCAAAGGCGTAAATAAATCGTCGGTGAGGTTAGCTAGCTGTAGCCCTAGATCCAAATAGCCTGCTTCACTGTACTCAGCAGCTCTATTCAACAATGAGCTCGTAGGAGGCGTGCCGCTGCCGTAACAATCTCCCGACATTTTCTCAGCCGCCGACTCAGCCGCCTGAGCTAGAAAGCTATCGGCCTGCACCTGCTCGCCTACGGCCTGATAGGCAGCGCCAATTTTCAGCCAGGCGTTCGCTTCAAAACAATCGCCGCCTGGATAGGTTTGGGCTTCTTCGAGCAGTGCGATCGCCTGCTCTGGCTGCTGGGCGTGAGCATAGGCAAACGCCAGCTCTGCTAGCTGACTGGCTCTACTCAAATCTGTTGATTGAGCCTGGGCGGGCGCACATAGAAAAAGCAGGGCGATCGCAGAACCACAGCCGAAGCTGCTAAGTTTTACACTGGAAAAAACACTTGGCATGACGAATCACTTGGAACATCCATATCAGCCATCGCTTGTCTCTACAGCTAAGCGGTAGCTGACTTGTCCCAAACTTATACAATCGGCCAAGCAGCTTAGAAGCCTATGTGACAGTTGATCGACGCACCTGATAAAAATCTGCTGAAAATCTGACGAGA
>JBAUIB010000363.1:0-2236 GCA_049680585.1 Phormidesmis sp. | reverse complement strand
GCTCTGGACGTCTTCGCGGCTGCACGAGGCGGCGTCTTAGAGGCTGTTTCCTCAGACAACGGCTCGTCAGCGGCTGGCTGCTTAGCGACTCGCTTAGATTCTGTTTCCTCAGCGGCTGACTTAGAGGCTGACATTGCCTGATTGGATTCATTGACCTCTGAGACAAAGTGAGAAACCCGGCTGAACTCATGGCAATCTTTCATAAATGCCAGCGCAAATGCCTTGAGCCCAGAGGCTTCGAGGCCCGTACAAAAGTCTTTTAGTTCAGGCAAATCATGGACTAAGCCATCAGCCCCAAGGCACCATTTGCGGCAGGCGCTAGCAACCAAGTCCAGATCGTATTCAAACGTTTCCATCTTGCTCGCTAGCGCGGCTGCAAAGCGCTTGAGCACAGCCAAGGTTTTAAATCCGGTTTGCTTGAGGTGGGTAAAAAACTGGGGTTTTTCATAAAACTCTGCGGTTACCTGCCAGTCTAAAAATCCTAGTTCCTCGGTGGCGACCTTTACCCCGTACATATCATCCGTATTGCGGAAAAAGCCCCAGCCGCTGTGCATCACCGCATTTAAAAAATCCATCGGCAAGCCTGGGCTAAAGCCGTATACCCAAAGGGTTGTCGCCGGGTTGTCATAGGCGTTGTTGAGCACTTCCGGGACGGTTTTCCCCAAGTTCCAGTTGATATCGGTATCCAGAGAAATTTGATTGCCCCGACGAACCGTGTCGTGGTTACCGCAGCCGGTAATCCAGCGATCGCCCTGCTGCATCACCTCAATCACCCGCGGCCATTTATAGTCCCAAAATCCTTTGAGTGCAGGCGTATTGTGCGCAAAAATCAGCGGCCCCCACTGAAATGAATCTGGCCGCAGATCGATCAGCTCCCGGTAGGTCGAAGTGGTTTCCCAGCCTTCATCAGGCCAGGGGCGACCGTCCTCAAAAATCGTAAACATCAGCCGCTGATGGCCATCGATCTCTTGAATCACATCGCTCATCGCCATTAAGTAGTTGTCGTCGTACTCTAAGCGCCCAGAGAAGGGATTGAAAAATTTGAAGTCCTGCCCGCCATCAATTCGAATTCCGTCAATCCCGGTATTCACCTTTCGGCGCTGCATTTCGAGCAGGGTCGCCCGCACCATCGGCAAGATATGGCTGAGATCTTGGCCGTACATGTTAGGGCCCGCTAAGAACTGGCGGCTGAGTAAGTCGAGCGATTGGTTGTCCGCATGACCGTAAACCAAGTCGTAAATTACGCGGATGGGCTTACCCGGAAAGGTGTGCATATCTGCGATGAAGTCAATGACTTCGTCTGGGCGCAGCGTGCTGAGCAAAGAGGGGTTGGTGGTAGACGATCCTAGAATAGGTACGTCATAGCCCCAGTTTTGGGTGTCGGGTTTGCCTAGGTTGAGCATCAGTGGCTCGTCTGAGCAGGTACAGACGGGCCCGTCTGTGCCATAGCCAGCCATGTCTATAGAGAAGAAATGTCTAGCACCATCTTCTGAACGGTATTCAATCGTCGGCTCTGTTGGCAAAAACTGGATGGCCTCATAGCCAACGTAGTACTGCTCCGCAGGGGTTAGCGGCTCTTTGCTTTCAATTTTGCTGGCAATTTGCCGGTAAATTTTTCCAAGGCCAGCGAGGGTGCCTTCTTCAGACGCTGTGGGGATATGGATCTGTAAAATATTGCTGGGAGCGGGTTCTCTAGACAGGGCGGGCTCATCGCCTTTTTCGGCTGGGGTCACCGGATCGGCAGCGGCGCGATCGCTCAAATATGCCAGATCGCGCCTTTGCCTTTGCACCGACTCAATGTCATACAGTTCGGCGGGGGCAAAGACACCATAGGGCAGTGAATAAGGGGCCACATCGCGAACGGTCCGCAGCTTACCCTCACTGACATTGCGATAGCGCAGCCAGTACAGGCTACCGAGGCGATCGCGCGATCCCACCTGCATACCACTCACCACCGCCCAGACGAATTCTCCCTGCAGCGGCACTTCAACACAGTCGTAGCAAAAGGGTACCTGCTGCTGCGAGGCCGCAAAATCCACCTCACCGACAGGCGTGAACACCTCTAAATAGATACTTCGCCCAGCCGGGACAATTTGACCGGTCAGCTCTGGCACCCAAAATCCAATTTCAGTCAAGCCATCTGCAACGGGATGCGCCCCCAGTCGGCGAGCGAGCTGCTGACCAATCTCAAAATAGGTGCGTTTAGAACCGGCAACCTCAACAGCCCAAGCAAGCA
>JBAUIB010000362.1:0-4726 GCA_049680585.1 Phormidesmis sp. | reverse complement strand
ACCTAGAAATTGCGCTCACAGCCAAAGAACTCGCCCCGCATCTCTCAATTGTTGTGCGCAACAACAATTCCGCACTGGCCAGCCGGATGGATCAAATTTTTGACTTCACCACTGTGTTAAATCCCTTTGACATTGCCGCGCCCGCTTTTGCCGCCGCCGCTTTGGGGGGGCGGATTTTGGGTAGAGGCGTAACGGGGGAAATTCTGTGGATTGCGCTCTCGCTGCTGATTACACCGGGCCATTCTTTTTGTCATCAGCGCGTTCAAGATGTCGCTATCAGTGCTGATTTGGTCCCGCTCTATTTGCAAACAGCTAATCAACCGCTTCACAGTTGGGATTTGCTGAAGGCGACTCTTAAGGCAGGCGATGTACTTCATCTGACGATTCCAGCGAAAAATATCGAACGACTCTGGCGAACGACGCAAGGAAGCTTCGAGCATCAGCGGTAAGCGCTTGCGGCTATAGCTTGCGGCTCTGTGTTTGCCGCTCTAATCGATCGCGATCGCCAAGTCATAGCTGGCATTACCTCGCGTTCCCCCAACAATGATCTGATATTCACCTGTGTGAGGCAGCAGCAGCTCTAGATCTGTTTGCTCAGTTGCCAAAATCATACCGCTTGGATCTACCACATCAAAGACGGCGTTGTCTTCGAGCGCGGTGATATTCAGCGTCATCACCTGACCGCCTTGGGCCGTGAGCAAATAGACATCGCGATCACCGCGCACAACAGCATTACTGAGCGTGGTACCACTTTCGCCCGCAGAGAAGTAAACCGTCTGAGTTCTGACATTGTCAGCCGCCGCGGTTAGATCTTTAGCTTCCAGTCCGTTTTCGTTTTGAAAAACAGCGTTAACTTTATCGCAGTTAGCCAGAGAGAGGGTGTCCTTTTCAATCTCTAGCGCAGTTGAGTTCACCCGCCAAGTCTGCTGAGTATTTTGCTTATCGTACTCAATCCAGGTGGTGACATCGACATTGAGGTTGCTGCCGTCGATAGTGCCATCGACTAACTGACGGTAACTGGTGTAGTAAGCGTTTGCCTTGTTGTGAATGGTGCCCTGCACGTCGCCTGTCACTCTATCTGCACTATCAACGCTCAGGCGAACTTGAATGTCTTCGATTTCATCTAGGCTCTGATAGCAATAGGTTCCTGGCTGCAAGATAGGCGTGATGGGCGTTGGCGTATCTTTTTGGGGTGTCTCTGAGGGTTTGTCAGACTCGTCTGAGCGCACCGTTTCGTCTAGAGTACCTGTGTCTGTTTTGTTATCCTCTGCGTTGGGGCTAGGCGTTACGCTTCGAGGAAGAGAGTTACAGCTTGCCAGCAGGACGGACAGTAGCAGCAAGCGGGTCTGCTTTTGCAGAAGCTGTTGAAAAAGAGACTGAAAGATTAGACGCATGGTGTTTTTCTAATAGTGGGTTTTCACTTAATGGGTGCTAGAAATTAATGCTATATGTGTGAGGGTCTGTAGATGTGTGATGTTCTGCAGACGTTGAACGCGATAATAGGCAAGCTGCTCTCACAATTTTTAAATCAAGCCCCATGACTGATTTTCCAGCAAATGATGCCCAAAAACTTTACGAGGGCAAGGCTAAGATCATCTATGCCACTGATGATCCAGAGGTTTTGATCACCTATTTCAAAGATGATGCGACGGCCTTCAACGCGCAAAAAAAAGGTCAGATTGTCAACAAAGGTATCGTTAACTGCAAGGTGACAACACATTTGTACGACCTGCTAGCGCAACAAGGCGTGGCGACCCATTTACTAGAGACGATTAGCGATCGCGCAATGCGAGTCAAGCGGGTAGACATCATCCCTTTAGAAGTGGTCGTGAGAAATCTGGCCGCCGGTAGCCTGTGCAAGCAAACCGGTCTGCCGTTGGGACAGGTGCTAGAACCGCCGCTGGTAGAGTTTTACTATAAAGACGACGACTTGGGCGATCCGCTGCTGACGCGCGATCGCATCGCCGCCATGCAGATCACCTCCCCACAGCAGCTCGATCAGCTAGTTGAAAAAGCGCAGCGGGTCAATCACCTGCTGAGCGAGTTCTTTGCGAGCTGCGAGATTACGCTGGTGGATTTTAAGCTGGAGTTTGGCCTCGATTCAGGCGGTCGGCTGCTACTCGCCGATGAGATCAGCCCCGATACCTGTCGGCTGTGGGACACTACTGAACCCGATGAGCGTAAGCGAGTAATGGATAAAGATCGCTTTCGGCAGGATTTGGGCAGCGTTGCCGAGGGCTATCAGGCCGTCCTAGCGAGGATTTTGGCGCAGCTATCGGCATAGAGGTCATCACGCAGAGGCCAGAAAGCGCCTTGTGCCTTTTTTTACCGAGGCTTTGCAGGTACTTTACCTAAGGTGCAGCCTGCGCTTCTGGCACAGCAAATTTTCATTTCGGGCTTGGCAGTGCGGTAAGATCTGTCGGAATCGAGTTGCCCCCGGTATATTTTTGAGCTGTTTCCGGTTGTTTGGCGTGCTCACCTGACAATTCAGGCAGGCAATTCGAGGCGACTGCCCGGTGTAAAAAGGTTTTTTGGTGCTTGGATCCATGCTGATATCGCATAGGCCAAAGCGAAAGACTGAATCAGGCGCACTGGGCTGTCGGTGCTGTGAGGAGTGAACTTATACAAGGATTTACTGGTTATGCGTGTTTCCCCGGCTCTTTTAGCCTGTTTTAGTTTGGTTGCGATCGCCGGCTCACCAAGCCAAGCGGCTGAATCGTTGCCGGCAGCCAGTAGTGCAAAAACGCTGGCTCAGCTACAGGCAGGTGCGATCGCTCAAGCCAATACGCTCCCGAGCGAACCTGGCAACCCAGTATTGCCAGATCCTCCTGCGCAGCCCGAACCCGCACCCGATATTGAAATCCCTTTAGATGAAGACCCGCTAGATGGGGAAATCGAAGGAGACATCTTCGAAGACGCTGAGCCCATACCCGCGACACCTGAGCCAGAGGGAAACGCTGAAGAAAACGCTGAGCCCGTACCCGCTGCCCCTGCTAATGTCATCCCACTGCCCGCCGATGAAGCGCCTGCAGACACCGAAGAAGGCGATGACATTGAAAGCGACGCCGAAGAAAGTGATGCAGAGGAAAGCGAGATAGAAGCAGATGAGGCCACGCCGACAGAGGCCAGCCCCGAAGAAGAAGCCGCGCAAGAAGAAACTCGCGTGCTGGTCGCAGAAGTCGATGTGGTTTCAACCAATAACCAGTCGCTATCACCTGAGCTGATCAATGCAGTCTATGGCGCGGTTGATACAGTCCCCGGTCGCACCACGACTCGCTCTCAGCTTCAGGAAGATATCAACAGCGTTTTCAGTACCGGCTTTTTCTCTAACGTGCGCGCAACCCCAGAAGACACGCCGCTAGGGGTGAAAGTCACCTTTTTTGTTGAACCCAACCCTGTTCTCACACAGGTAGATGTGCGCAATCGCCAGGTGCTGCCGGATGAAACCATTGACGAAATTTTTGGCGATCAGTATGGCCAAATTTTAAACCTGAGAGATCTGCAGGACGGCATACTCGATCTCAACGACTGGTATCAAAACAATGGCTACGTCCTCGCCCAGGTAACAGCCGCCCCTCAGATTGGGGACGATGGCACCGTGACGCTGATTGTGGCAGAAGGCGAGATCGAAGCGATTGAGGTGCGCTATATCAATGCGGATGGCGACTCCACAGATGAGAACGGTAATCCCATTGGAGGGAAGACTCGCGACTTTATCGTCACACGTGAGTTTGAGACGCAGCCGGGAGATGTTTTCCAAGAAAGCGCGGTTCAGCAAGACATTGGTCGGGCCTTCGGTCTAGGTATTTTTGAAGACATTCGGCTTTCGTTAGACCCCGGCGATGAAGATCCTCGCAAGGTGAAGATGATCGTCAATATCGCTGAGCGAGATACCGGCTCTATCGGTGCGTCACTTGGCTTTAACCTACGCGGCGATTTGTTTGGTCAGCTCAGCTACAACGAAGACAACTTCGGCGGCAACAACCAAAAGCTACGGACCGAGGGCCGGGTGACCACACGCGGCGACTTCCTCTTTGACGTGAGCTTTACCGATCCGTGGATTGCGGGCGATCCGTATCGCACCTCCTACACCGCTAGCCTCTTCAATCGTCGGGCGACCTCGCTGATTTTTGACAATGGCCCGATTGATGTGGACTTGCCCAATGGCGATACGCCTCGTTTGAACCGACTAGGCACGGGCCTAAGCTTTAGCCGTCCCTTGGACAACGGCCTATCCCTCTCGTTAGGGGCTCAATACGAGCGCGTCGCCTTGCTAGATTCTGACGGCAGCGTGACCCCGCGTGACGAGCTAGGGAATCTGCTGACGGCGAGTAACAATGGCCGGGACGATTTATTCACCGTTCAGTTTGGCGCAGTGCTCGATCAGCGTGATAATCCCATTCAGCCGACCAGCGGTCGTCTTTTCCGGCTAGGCACCGAGCAAACTGTCCCAATTGGCAGCGGCACCATCTTTTCTAACAAGCTCCAAGGTAGCTACAGCCAATACATTCCAGTCAGCTTCTTTGGCTCAGAGCGAGGCGGCGAGACGATCGCACTTAATCTGCAAGGCGGGACCATACTGGGTGATTTGCCGCCTTACGAAGCCTTTCCACTGGGTGGAGGAAACTCGGTACGCGGCTACGAGGAAGGGGCCGTTGGCTCGGGCCGCTCATTCTTGCTAGGGACAGTGGAGTATCGCTTCCCGCTCTTTAGTGAGTTCTTAAAC
>JBAUIB010000361.1:0-1573 GCA_049680585.1 Phormidesmis sp. | reverse complement strand
GCTGAAGCCACAACAGATCCGCCTGAGCCCGTTGCTGGATCTTCGCCTGAATCTTCGCCTGAACCTCCGCCTGAGCCTGCTGCTGAATCTGCGTTTGAGCCCACTGCAGATAATCTGCTGAACGTATCGTTTATTGAGGACGCGGAAACCAGGGCTCTCTATCGCACGACGAGCGAGACGCGGCTACAGGCGATCGCCACGGTGCTAGAGCAGTTGGCAGAGCGTCCTCACGACAAAACAGCGCTGGCAACGCTCAGCTACGAAGCTCGTGGCCTCAAGGGCGATTCGTTGCTAGTTGAGCAAACTGCGGTGGCCGCTTTGATACAGCCATTTGAAGCGATCGCAGATAGTCTGGTTCTGCAAGCGGGTGAGCTGACATCGGCTGGGCGCGATCGCCTCTGGCAGACATTGCAACAGATAGAGCAGCTCGTTCACGAAGCCACGGCTGGTACACCCAACGATCTATCGCCGGAAACGATACAGCAGCAGATTGAGCAGTTGAGTATCCAGATCGCCGATACGCTTCAGATCAAGATCGCACCCGATAGCCCAAACAGCCACCCAGATACACTAGATACCTTTGAGACCCCCTCGGACGCAATCACCCTGATCGAAGACGAGGAACTGTGTGAAATTTACCGAGCCACCAGTGAAAAAAGACTTCAGCTATTAGAAGCCGAGCTGCTTCAGTTAGAAAAAACGCCTGAGAATCCAGATGTCTTAGCCACCGCTATTCGAGAAGCTCACAGTCTCAAAGGAGACGCCCAGTCTATTCAGGTAGAGCCAATTGAATCGCTGGCGCGGACGTTTGAGAACGTGCTGGGCGGGATTCAGCGCCGAGAAATGCAGCTGACCCCCGCACTCAACGGCGGCCTGCGCCAGCTCCTATTGGCCGTCAGTACGCTGGTGCAGACCGTCACAACCGGAATGCCCAACAATGTCGATGTCGAGCAGGTGATTGAGACTGTTGTGGCGATCGCTGCTCAGTCGCCGCCCCCCGAAATGCCAGAAAGCGCTGAAAGCTTGCAGAGTGCCCTTGAGCGTCACTTACCGCATCAGCTCGCAGACCAGAGCGCAGATTTTGATGAAGAGCCTGCTGCGCTCAGCGCCATCGAAGATGAAGAACTTCGAGAAATCTACAAAACTTCTAGCGCTGAGCGACTACAGCGACTAGAGCTAGGCTTTGCTCAGCTTGAAAGCCAGCCCGATAATCTCGAAATTCTGGCTGAGCTGTTACGAGAGGCGCACAGTCTTAAGGGCGATGCTCGCAGTGTTGGGCTCGGTGATATTGAGCGACTGACCCATGCCATTGAAGATATTCTCATTGCCATTCAAGCTCAGCAGCTAATCGTCGATTCGGCGCTGAGCGATGTGCTCTACCGGGGGTTGGATGCGATCGCACAGCTCATTGATCAAGCCATCACGGGTATCGTCACCTCGCCTGTAGAAATCGAGTCACTGCTGCATCAGCTACAGCAGCAAGCCCACGCAGCGGCAGAGAAAGCGCTACTCACTACCCTGTCACCTGCCCCGTCACCTGCCCCATCACCTGCCCCGGCGATCGCGCCTGCCC
>JBAUIB010000360.1:0-7599 GCA_049680585.1 Phormidesmis sp. | reverse complement strand
ACCACTGGCACGATACTTGACAGTAATCTGGGTTTCCTGTCTGCTCTCCTAGTGGCTGCTCCTCTAGCGGCCTTTTGATTAGAAGCCGCTTGACTGAAGAGCGGATTAAAAAGTGAATTGAATACTTGGGTTGAGCGTTTCATAAACTTTTTTCAACCTCCTTTGTAACGTTGTTAATAAATCGCTTTGAGTGCTACTCATCGTAGAGTTTTAGGTAAATAAAGCATCTAGCGAAAGAAGGAAAATAGCGGTTTACCAAGAACAAATGTGTTCATATTTTGACAACGCATTCTGATATAAACGGTTATCGAAACGTTTATCTTTTCCTCATGCTTAAATTGTAGGCCAAAGTATCATTTTAGACAGGGAGTATTAACCGCACCGTCAGGGTTCTATTAATATGCCTATGGCTCGAAGTGCAATCGCCTCCCCAGAGAACCACACCAGAGAACCACACCAAAGATTCGGTGTAAGCTTATAGCCATCTGACGCACCCCTTAGTCTTTTCTCAGCAGCTATGGACGCACTTCTTCTGACGGTCTATTTCTTAGTTGTTATTTACGTCCTCTATCAAATGGCACTAGCGCTAGAAGATAGGCTAGAAGACAAAATAGAGATCATCGTTGAGGAAAAGACGCTAGGCGAGCAGACGAATGCTCAGCTCTCCCTCCAGAGAAATGCTAAACACATCAATGCCTATGTCAGGCATATGAGCTTCGGCAAGGGAAAAGATAAAAAGCAAGATAAAAAGAAACAAATCAAGCGACCGGTGCTGGTGCTTATCTTCAATGAAGATCAAGAGATCCCATTAACCGAGGCACACGAAGCACTCCAAAAGGAAATGAAATTGGATGATGAACAGTTTCAAGAATTTCTTCATCCCAAAATAATTGTCCGAATTGCACCGACCAACGAGCAAAAGTTAAAGCCACCCATCGTCTATCTGTCAATTTACATTCACAACGACACTGATAACACCTTGGTCTATATCGACTGGGACCGCAGTTCGCTAGAGATGTTCGGACAGGGAAATAGACTGATTCGCAGCACGCCCAATGTGCCAATTGATCTCTCCCGGCCCCAAATTTTTACCGCTGTTAATCCAGGCATGATCGTCGGCTGCGATACAACCATCGAGAAGAAATACAATTTCAATCCAGAAGCCAATCAGGTGCAGCTTCCTCAGCCGCTAGTCGATCTTGAAGAGCGTGTAGAGCTTTTTCGGATGACCGACCCCACCACTGAAGTAGAAAATATTCAACCGCTCTACACGCTCGATTTGATGATGGGGATCAAGCGCCGCACCGATCCAGACAGTCAAGTTATTAACCTCCTGATTCCTTTCATTTTCAAAATGAAGATCAAGGTCGATAAACCGGCCTTTCCCCCCTTGCGCTGGCTGCTGCGTAACTTTGGCCGTCGCAAACGCTCTAAAGGCAGCTGGTTTTGGGGAAGCAAACCTAAAAAGAATGGCTCAAAATCATGATGCTACTGAGCCCACTACCTCTGTAGTCAATAGCCTGTAGTCAATAGGCGGTGGCACAGCCGTCTCTTTGAGTATGGATTCGACGTTGGCAAGACCTAGCAATGACATCTGACAGATCGCGGGGTAACGCTACACTAATCTGTATAGAGCTGGCTCAGTGGTTGCGGGAATTGGTTAGATGTCACAATGTGGCTGATTCCTGAGGAAAGTCCGGGCTCCCCAAAAGCCAAACTTGCTGGGTAACGCCCAGTGCGGGCGACCGTGAGGATAGTGCCACAGAAACATACCGCTAACGGAAAGAATGAATGAATTCATCCTTTTACGAGTAAGGGTGCAAGGGTGCGGTAAGAGCGCACCGGCAGCATCGAGAGGTGCTGGCCAGGTAAACCCCGGTTGGGTGCAAGGCCAAAGGAGCGACGGTTGGCTTTTTACCGGCTCCGCTGATATGCGCCGCTAGAGGCGTCTGGCAACAGGCGTCCCAGATAGATAACCACCTTGCACGTTAAGTGCAAGAACAGAACCCGGCTTAGGTCCAGCTCTACTTCTTATTCTTGCTTTTTCTCATGACTGCGCCTTCTTTGACTCCCTCTGCCATAGCGGCTCGCCGCCAAGCCCCGACTCACCCTCCTTCTGTCTCTTCGCACCTGTCTTCTGGTGATGCCCTAATCCATCTGCTGGCTCACTTTGGGATTTCACCAGGGGAGGTCATGCTAGATCTACTGGAGCTTGCCCTGATCGATATCTCTAGCTCGGCGGAGCGCAATAATGAAAAGCTGGAGTTTTTAGGTGATGCGGCGCTGCGATTGGCGGCTGGAGAGTTTTTGATGGAGCGCTATCCGCGCATGGCGCTCGGAGACATGTCGGCGGTGCGATCGCAAATTGTGAGCGATCGCGTTTTAGCCACACTCGCCCAGCACTACCATCTAGACCGCTACGTCGTCCTTTCTAAGAGCGCCCTCGGCGATAAAGCCGGAGCAGCCTCACGTCTAGCCGATACGTTTGAGGCCATCTTGGGCGCGCTGTATCTCAGTGCGAGCGATCTCAGCCTGATTCGCCCCTGGCTAGATCCTCACTTTGAGCGGCTCACTCAAGAGTTGCGCAGCGACCCAGCTCGACAAAACTACAAAGCCGCGCTGCAAGAGATCACCCAGTCGCACTACAAAATGCTGCCCACCTACCAGTCCACCCAAATCAGCCAGGTGCATGGTGATGAAGCCCGCTTTCAGGCCCACGTTTGGTTTCAAGGCAAGCAATTAGGGACTGGTACAGGGCGCTCTATTAAGCTAGCAGAGCAGGCCGCAGCAAAAGTAGCATTTGCCGCGCTAAAACAGAATTTGGCTAGCACTGCTGAAAAAGAATGACTCAAAATACTGCGGCTCAGCCAGCCCCTATCGAGCTGGCATTGTTCGGCGTCGGTCGCTGGGGAACGCATCTGTTGCGCAACTTTGTCGCTCATCCCCAGGTAAAGCTACGGGCTGTGGTAGAACCCTCTGAGGAGAGGCTAGCGGCGATCGCCCCTGATCTAGATAATTCCATCGAACTCATCTCAGACTGGCGAGAGGCAATGGCACTAGAAGGACTGATGGCTTGCGTAATCGCCACTCCAGCCGCCACTCACTACGACCTGATCAAAACTGCTCTCGCGAATAACCTGCACGTTCTCGCCGAAAAACCGCTAACGCTAGATGTCGCCAGTTCTAAAGCACTCTGCGACTTAGCCACGCAAAGGCAGCGTCAGCTTGTAGTCGATCATACGTATCTTTTTCACAGCGCGGTTATGGCGGGTAGAGATGCGATCGCCAGTATCGGCACGCCGCGCTACGGCTACGCTACCCGCACCCATCTCGGCCCTGTCCGCCGCGATGTCGATGCCCTTTGGGACTTAGCCATCCACGATATTTCTATCTTCAACCACTGGCTAGGCGAATGCCCTGTGCAGGTGCAGGCCCAAGGCAGCAGCTGGCTTCAGCCTGAGATAAAAACGAATCTATCTCCCAATGGCTTAGCAGATGTTGTCTGGTGCCGGTTGCAATACCCTAGCGGCTTCCAGGCTACCCTTCATCTGTGCTGGGCCAACCCTGACAAGCAACGGCGGCTGTGTATAGTCGGCGATCAGGGCACGCTTATCTTCGATGAAATGAACCGAGAAAAGCCCCTCACCCAGCAACGCGGAGCTTTTGCACAAGCAGACGGTTGGTTCATCCCTCAGAATATTACTGCCCAGCCCATCCATGTCCCGCCATCTGAACCTTTGCAAAATGTTTGCAATCATTTTGTGGACTGCGTGAGGGCACAAAAGCAGTCACGGATTTCTTCTGGAGGCGTTGGCACTGATTTAGTGGCCGTACTCATCGCACTTTCAGCATCCTTACAGCAAAACGGACAGTGGATAGAAGTGCCCTCACCCTCATTACTTCTTCCACGGAGCCGAGACGTTATCTAACTGGTCGCGCTCGACGGATGTCATCTCCCAGCCGAGTGCACCTGCGTTTTGTTCCGCCTGCTGAGCGTTCTTGGCGCCAGGAATCGGGACTACATTGCCTTTGCCAATTAGCCAGTTTAGAGCGACTTGAACCTGCGTTTTGCCGTGAGCGTTGCCAATAGACTGTAGGGCGGCTAAAACGGGCTCTATTTTTTGCAGACCTTTTTTGCTAAATTTTGGATCTAATCGACGAGCGCCAGTGGGTTGGCGATCGCTACCGACCGTATATTTTCCAGTCAGCAGGCCCTGTGCCAACGGACTGTAGGCCAAAATCGTCACTTCTAGGTTTTGCGCGGCCTCAAGTACGCCATTAGTTTCTATCTGGCGATGCAGCAGCGAGTACTGCACTTGATTGACAGCTAGGGGAATGCCACGCGCGGCCAGGTGGCTATGGGCCTCGCGCATTTGCTTGGCAGAATAGTTGCTCACACCAATAGCTTGAATGCGTCCTTGCTCGACTTCATCGGCGAGGGCATTCATCAGCGTCTTTTGACTCATCAGGAAGTCGAATGGCCAATGCACTTGATAAAGCGCAATTGAGGGGACTTTGAGACGCTTAAGGCTAGCGCTCAAGGCATCGGTCACCGACTGCGCTGAAAACCGCCAGGGAAGGGGCATGTATTTAGTCGCTAAAATCGCCGAAGGCGCAGGCTGAGCGGACTCGCTTTCGGTTGACTGAGCCTGCACCTGGCTTTCTTGAACAAACTGAGCAATCAGCTCTTCAGATTTGCCTAGTCCATACACCTCTGCGGTATCAAGGAAGTTGACGCCTGCTGCTAAGGAGGCTTTGAATGCGGCGCGGATTTCGTCGATACCGTAGGCTCCGCCGTACTGCCAAAAAAGTGAGTCGCCCCACGACCAGGTACCTAGCCCTAAGGCAGGAACTTCCGGCCCCTTTGGACCTAAGGTAACGGTTTGCAGTTGAGGAGAGCTAGCCATGAGAAACGGTGAGCGGTTTTTGCTTGTTTTTTGCTTCTATCAAGGTAACGGGTTCGCTGACGTTAGTCATCCCGATTTAGGTGTCATGCTGCTCTGCGATCAAAAAGTCTACGAACTGGCGGGCGGTTCGTCCTGATCGACCGTTGTGGCGGGTAGCCCACTGGCGAGCGCGCCATTCTAGATGCTCAGTGTCTATGCTCAAGTGTGCTTGGGCGGCCAGTTCACGCACAATCTTGAGGTAGGTCGGCTGGTCGGCAGGGGTGAAGGTAATCGTTAGGCCGAAGCGATCGCTAAACGAAAGCTTTTCCTGCAAGGTATCCCACGCTTGGATTTCTTCGGCGTCTTTGGGGCTAGGGCGCTCATCAAAGAACTCTCGCACCAGATGCCGCCGATTAGAGGTTGCATAAACAACCACATTTTGAGGTCTAGCGGTAATGCCCCCTTCTAAGACCACTTTGAGGGCTTTAAACGCTTCATCGTCTTCTTCGAAAGAAAGATCATCAACGAAGATAATAAACTTTTGGGGGAGATTGCGGAGAGGTTCGACAATTTGTGAGAGGTTTTGCAGCTGGGCTTTAGGGACTTCGACGAGGCGTAGACCGCGATCGCTATATTCATTTAGCAGGGCTTTGACCAAAGATGACTTACCTGCGCCTCGACTGCCGTAAAGCAACACGTTCTGGGCCGTGTAGCCTCGCAGCAGCGATTCAGTATTTTGTAATAGCTGCTGCTTAGGATGGTCGTAGGCCGCTAGCTGCTTCAGCCGAATCGGATCGGGTGTGGCAATCCCTCTCAGTCCGCCATCTCGCCAACGAAAGGCGGTGAACTGGCCAAAGATGCCGACGCCATGAGTGTAGTAGTAGTCGGCGATCGCCTGTGTTGCAGCGCCCCAATCAGCCAAGTCGGCAAACGCGACTGGCAGCTGAGGCGATCGCTCAAGCTCTGGGCCAAACTGTAGGCTCGGCGGCGCATTTCCCCCACAGACCTGCTGCGTCCACTGACTGAGCTGCGCTAGCGGCAGATGATATAAATTTTGAAAAATAGCCAAATCGTGCCGGACCGCTGCCAACAGTCCGGGTGTCACCTTCTCTAAGAGGTCTTTTGCAGGGGTGAGCTGAGCCCGCCGCGAAAAGGCGTTGTCGGCTAAGAGGATTTTCTTGACGAGGTGATGCTGCCAGCTCTGCTGCTCGGTTGCCAAAGCTGAGAACCATTGACCATAGGCTAGGCGGCAGCTCATGTCATCGCCACTGCTCAGAGCCTTTAAGAGCGCCAGAAACGTCTGGCCGATTTTGCCGCCTAGAACAGATTGATAGAGCAGCAGTGAAGCCGACTGCTGACTGTAGGATTGAATCTGTGCGATCGCATCTTCGCCTAGCCCCATCGGTACGCCCTTGCCTTATGTATAGCTTTAATCTGTATCGCTTCATCCCTGCAGCTTTATCTTATACAGACAATCGCCACCGCAGAGCGAGCCCATCCGGCATAAGGTTAAGTCATTTTTCCATCTTCTGATAGACAACCTCTCTTGCCGTATCATTCTTCCTGTATAGAACCGAGCCTACAGAGCAAACGCTACCTTTGGCTGACATTTAAATCCCCCGCTTGACCTTATAACAATGAACAATATTCCTATCTCAGCGATTAGCACTCTAATCTTCGGTATTATGGCGATCGCTGGTGGAGCCATTGGCTACAAACAAGCTGGTAGCCAGGTTTCGCTGATGTCGGGCTTAATCAGCGGGCTGCTGTTGCTGGTGGGCGCATATCTGTTGTTTGGCGGCAGTTCGGCGGGCCCTATCCTGTCAGCCGTGGTCAGTCTGCTGCTAGTGATTGTCTTTTTGGTACGGCTGTCTAAGACGCGCAAGTTTATGCCTGCTGGACTGATGATCATTCTGGGACTTGTGAACTTGGGTCTCCTTTGGACGACGCTCCAAACAATCTGAACAGGCGCAACCGCTCGTCAGTATCGTTTCGACCAATAGCTTTCCACCTCATATCCCACCGCTAAGCTAAAAATCGCTCTCAAGAAACAGGCGTAGGCGTTTTAACTTCGTCACGCTAGAGACGTCACCGATGAAGACGCCTCTTTTGATGAGCCTATGTCAACGCTTGCGGCTACCAACTCTCAGCTCCCGATGAATCAGGGCACTGCCGCTGAAAACCCAACGCGGCTATGGATGCCGCGGCAGGTATTATTCACCCCCGCCGCCTTGGCAGAAAGATGGGGCCAGCAAATTTATCAGCGGGTTAGTCGTTTAGGACTACCGATTACCGAGCTAAAAAGTAATCGCATTACCGGACTCAAAGGCGATAGTGAACGAGAAACCTACGCCAAAGCAAAGCAAACAATGGCGGTCGTCACCGCGCCGCCCAGTGCCTTCAAGCTTCAGCCCATTCCGCCCTCCGCCGATTGGCAGTTTCATTTGGCCCAAGGCTGTCCGGCTCACTGCCAGTATTGCTATTTAGCGAGCAGCCTTTCGGGACCACCCGTGATTCGAGTCTTTGCAAATTTGCCCGATATTCTAAAAAACACGCGTCACTATGTCGGCCGCTCGAAAAATGAGACTAGCCCACTGCCAACGAGTTTTGAGGTGAGCTGCTATACAGATCCGCTGAGCATAGAGCATCTCACTGGCAGCTTGGGAGAGTGCATTCGCTACTTTGGCACCCAGCGCAATCAGCGGCTGCGGTG
>JBAUIB010000359.1:0-35076 GCA_049680585.1 Phormidesmis sp. | reverse complement strand
GTTCACCACGGGGTGCAAATTGCCGATAGTGCCTTGGTCGCTGCAGCCACGCTCTCGACGCGCTATATCAGCGATCGCTTTCTTCCTGACAAGGCCATCGATCTAGTAGACGAAGCCGCCGCCAAGCTCAAGATGGAAATCACCTCCAAGCCCGAAGAGCTTGACGAAGTAGATCGCAAAATTCTTCAGATGGAAATGGAGCGGCTGTCTTTGCAAAAAGAGAGCGATCCAGCCTCTGTGGAGCGCTTAGAAAAAATAGAAAAAGAGCTTGCCGATTTCAAAGAAGAGCAGGCTGAGCTGAGTGCTCAGTGGCAGTCGGAAAAAGATACGATCTCCCAAGTGCAGACGATCAAAGAAGAGATCGACCGGGTAAATGTGGAAATTCAGCAGGCTGAGCGAGACTACGACTTAAGCAAGGCCGCTGAGCTAAAGTACGGCAAACTCGCGGGGCTGCAAACCAAGCTCACTGAAGCAGAGCAAGCGCTTAGCGACAGTCAAGTTTCCGGCAAAACGTTGCTACGCGAAGAGGTCACCGAGGCAGATATCGCCGAAATCATCTCTAAGTGGACAGGCATTCCGCTCAGTAAGCTGGTGGCCTCAGAAATGGAAAAGCTGCTGAACTTAGAAGACGAGCTGCACCAACGGGTGATCGGCCAAGATGAAGCCGTGACGGCTGTGGCTGATTCTATTCAGCGATCGCGCGCCGGGCTCGCCGATCCCGACCGCCCAATGGCCAGCTTCATTTTCCTCGGTCCGACTGGCGTGGGGAAAACCGAACTCGGCAAAGCGCTTGCCAGCTACCTATTTGATACTGAAGATGCGATCGTCCGCATCGATATGTCTGAGTATATGGAGAAGCATTCTGTCTCTCGCTTAGTAGGTGCACCTCCAGGCTATGTCGGCTATGACGAAGGCGGTCAGCTAACTGAGGCCATTCGTCGCCGCCCCTTCTCAGTCATACTGTTTGACGAAATCGAAAAAGCCCATCCAGACGTGTTTAATATCTTGTTGCAGGTATTAGATGACGGACGTATCACCGATTCGCAGGGGCGCACGGTGGACTTTACCAACACCATCATCATTATGACTAGCAACATCGGCTCGCAGTATATCCTCGATATTGCCGGAGACGATAGCAAATACGATGAGATGAACGCCCGCGTCACCGATGCGCTGCGCTCAAACTTTCGCCCTGAGTTTCTCAACCGCGTTGACGAGATCATTATCTTCCATGCGCTGCAAAAGTCTCAGCTACGCGACATCGTCAAAATCCAGATCAAGCGGCTAGAGCAGCGGTTAGCAGAGCGCAAAATGGCCCTCAAGCTCTCAGATGACGCTCTCGACTTCCTCGCCGATGTTGGTTATGACCCAACCTACGGCGCGCGCCCCCTCAAGAGGGCAATTCAGCGCGAAGTCGAAACCCAGATCGCCAAGTCCATCCTCCGCAGCGAATTCACTGATGGCGATACTATCTTCGTCGATGTAGAAAACGAGCGATTGGCCTTTAAGCGCTTGCCGGCTGAGCTGGTAACTGCCTAGAGCACTCGCTTGATCACCTCTTAACGGACCTCTCGCCAGAACAAGAGCGCCCTGACAAGACCCGAATGGCTTTTGTCAGGGCGCTTTCTACGCATTTAAGTTTTAGATCGCCGCTGTTATGTGGACCAAAGCTGATGGGTACGTTAAGCAGGCATCTGTGCTATCGAGATCTACAACAGGTTTTCGCTGCTTATGAGTACTCCCTCGCCAATGGCTAACGATAGAGCCTATACCAACGTCATGGAGAGGTTGGTTGCTGAAGAAGTCGAACGCCAACGGGCGAAGCTTCCATCTAAGCTGCGTGAATACATTAAGACAGTTGAGGTTGAAACCTACGCACTCAACCGCCTGCCCGCGCTGTATGCCTCTAGCGAAAAAGGCTGGCAAATGCAGTATGACAAGGCTGCCAAAACCCACGAAGGAACGGTCTTCGAGGCGGTTCGTCAAGGCATCGCCGCCGTTCAGATAGATCCGCTGCGGGCATCTCAACCCCTGTCTGTCCATCAAAGTAACGAATCAGAAATTATCCTCACGGCCTTTCGGAACATGCTGAACCAGCCTGATCTGAACTGGGAAGACATTTTATACAAGTGCAAACGCATTCTACTGCCTCGCGATCATCCTGATCGCCCGCCGCTTAAAGATAGCTCTGAGCACAAAGCCTATTGGCAACCGGGAGCGTACGGTGGCAATACGCGCTGGGAGAATCAAGCCCACCGACTCGCAGCCGCGAGAAGCCAGGAAGCGTCTGCCGAGTCCGAGCCAGATGCAGATGCAAATGGCAGAAAATCTTGGTCCGATCCCCTTTACCAGTAGCAGCGCGGCATCAAAGGGTATCCAGCCCTATTTTCTTCATGCCCTGCCGGATGCGATCGCCTTCCGCCGGGTTTGTATGTTTGACCAGAGCGACCGCCTGCTCAAAAGCTCGCTTACTCTCAGGCAGCTTACCGAGCTTAAAGAGCACCACGCCCAGGTTTTGATAGGCTGCGCTGTAGGTTGGATCAAGTGCTATTGCATATTCATAAGCTCGCAACGCCGGTTCTAGGTAGCCTCGGGTTCGGTGCACCACCCCTAGGTTGAAATAAATGATTGGCTGAGTAGGGTCAAGGCGGGCAGCGGCTTCGTATTGGGCGATCGCGCCGTCAAAATCGCCCTTTTGCTTCAGCAGTGCGCCTAAGTTAAGATAGGCCCCAACCTTAAGGAGCCCGGTAATGGGCAGCGCAATTGCTTGCCGGTAATGCTCCTCAGCCGCCGCTAGCTCCCCCGTCAATGGCGCTCGATGCCGATGCGTGATCCCCAAATGGTAGTGCAGCTCATAGCGCGTTATCGGATCGAAATTGCCCGAACTTAATGCCATTTTTAACGTCAGTAGCGCTTTGTCCCACTCCTGGCTTTGCGTATACAGCGCGCCTAGTTTGTTCGCTATATAAGCATCTTGCGGATGCGCGCTGAGATGCGCTTCCATACTCCGTCGGGCGCGGCTGAGCTTGTTTTTAGCGGCGATCGCATTGAGGCCGTAGCCTGTATGATCAATGCCCACACCGCCAAACTGCGCTACCTGCCAGTGTGACTGCGCCGCCATCAGCGCCTCCACGCTCTCGTCCACCCCTTCGTGATAAGGGCGGATATATCTGATTTCATCCCGGTTACGAAACAGGCGAGACACCTGCGTATAGGGTGATTGATTTGCACCGATCTCGCGGCGCATCATCGTCACCAGTAGCAGATCGGCTGGATTTATCTCGCCCAGCGGCTTATCTGCCCTAATCGAGCGGATTAGCTGCTGTCCCTGGGGTGTCAGCGTTTCGTCCGCGTCTAGCACCAGCACCCAATCCTTGGTCGCCTGCTCAAGCGATATATTTCGCGCCTGCGCAAAATCATCCGCCCACTCAAAAAAGGTCACCTTCGCCCCGAAGCGCTCTGCAATCGTAGGTGTCGCATCAGTAGAGCCCGTGTCAACGACCACCTTCTCATCGACTAGATCTTTCACGCTAGCCAGCGCACGCGGCAGGTTTTGGGCTTCATCTCTCACAATCATGCAGAGGCTAATGGTGGCCATAGCGAGCACTCAGTTCTCATAGGCAGGGCGTTGCTATTATAAGGGCACTGGCTAGCTGCTGTTCTCTCTTACAACGCGGAGGCTAAACAATGACTGTCGCGATCGCAAAATGGACGCTGGAAGAATACCATCGCATGATTGAAACCGGGCTACTCGATGACAGGCGAGTAGAGCTCATTCGAGGAGAAATTGTCGAGATGGCACCAGAGGGAAAGCCGCACGCCTACTTTAGTTCTGAGTTGGGAGAGTACCTAGCAGAATTGCTAGGGAAGCGAGCTAAGATTAGGTATGGAAACCCAATAACGCTCCCTAACCAGTCTGAACCGGAACCTGATCTGGCCATTGTTCAGCGCCTTGGCCTGGAATATCTCAGCCATCATCCATATCCAGAAAATATATTCTGGCTAATTGAATACTCAAGCTCTAGCCTTAATAAAGACCTCAATCTCAAGAGTCAAACTTACGCAGAGGTCGATATTGCTGAATACTGGGTTGTCGATCTGAAAAAGCGATCACTTATCGTCTTTAGAAACCCCCAGGCTGGCCAATACAGTGCTTGCACCACATACACCGAGGGTTCTATAACGCCAATTGCTTTTCCAGACATCTCTATTTCAGTCACCTATATCATCAACCGAGCCTGAAGTACGTCGTCTTGGTCGATCCGTAACTCCAATCAATTCTGAGACTATGATTCCAGCAGGGATTTGGCTCGCGCCAAGGCAATATTCACCTGCTTAAATCCAGTCCCGCCAGCGCTATTGCGAGCAGAGACGACTTGAGCGGGAGCGATCGCCGCATAAATATCTTCTTCAAACGCCGGATGCAGCGCCTGCCACTCTGCCATCGTCAGATCTTTCAGCAGCTTGCCAGCCGCCAAGGACGTCTTCACCACCTTGCCGACTAGATTATACGCCTCTCGAAAAGGAACCCCTTTAGTCACTAGGTAATCCGCCACGTCCGTCGCATTTGAAAAGTCTTCAGCCACCGCTTGGTTGAGCCGCTCGGGGCGAAAGGTAATGCCCTGCTGTAACAGAATGGTTATTGCCTCCAAACAGCCCGACACCGTACTGGCCGTATCAAAAATTGCCTCTTTATCTTCCTGTAAGTCTTTGTTGTAAGCTAGCGGCAATCCCTTCATCATCACCAGCAGCCCTTGCAAATGGCCAAAGACCCGTCCCGTTTTGCCGCGCACTAGCTCCGGAATATCAGGATTCTTCTTTTGCGGCATAATGCTCGATCCAGTTGAGCAAGTATCGCCCAGCGTCACAAAGGCAAACTCTTCTGAAGCCCACAGAATAATCTCTTCTGACAGTCGTGACAGGTGCACCATAATCAGACTAGCCGCGCCTGCAAACTCAATCGCAAAGTCGCGATCGCTCACCCCATCTAGACTGTTGTGGTAAATATCATCAAACCCTAACAGCTCAGCTGAATAGTGCCGATCAATCGGAAAGGTCGTACCTGCGAGCGCGCCGCTACCCAAAGGAGAAATATTCACCCGCTTAAGCACATCCCCCAAACGCTCCCAATCCCGCTGACTCATTTCAAAGTAGGCCAGCAGATGATGCGCTAGGCTCAGCGGCTGCGCACGCTGCAGGTGTGTGTAGCCAGGGATCAGCGTTTCTATATTTTGTTGCGCTAGCTCAACAAGAACCCGCTGAAAGGCTTTAAGCTGCTCGCGGATATGCACTATCTGATCGCGTAAATACAGACGTAGATCCGTGCCTACTTGATCATTGCGGGAGCGCGCTGTGTGCAATTTTTTTCCGACCGCACCTACCAGCTCAATTAACCGATGCTCTACGGCAAAATGCACGTCTTCTTCGTCTATATCCGGGTTGAATTGCCCTTGGCGATACTCCTGGCGAATGGTTTCCAGCCCAGAGATAATCTGCTCGCACTCATCATCAGTCAGAATTCCAACCTTAGCAAGCATTTTGGCATGTGCAATTGAGCCAGTTAAATCGCATTCCAGCAGCTTAATATCGAAACCAATGCTGGCATTAAAGCGAGCGATCGCCGGATGCAGCGATGACTCAAAGCGATCGCTCCAAGTTTGCGAACGTTCTGGCGAAGGTTGGGATTGACTAAGCTGATTAACCACTGTCGGCTGGATCTCCTGCACTGAGCTGATGAGCGGTGGTTTCAAAAAACACCCACAATACAGTAGCAGTTTGCGCGTTAATATGCGGCTAGCCACCCACACAGATGTGCTGGACAGAATTTAGCCATATGAAGAAAAAGACTTAAATCCGTAGCCCAGCACCATACCAATCAGCAACGCCCATAGCTGACCCGACTCATAAAAGCCAGCCAGCATCTCACCAGTTGACCCAATCAAGTCTTGATCAAACTGTTGGGCAATAATGGGCATACCTGTTGCTACAGTGGGTTCAAAAGTTTCAAGATCAAAAACTTCAATATCAAAAGGTGCGCTATTGAAAGATGCGCCATAAGGCTGGAAAGAGTCCATACGTTCTCAGCAGCGATGCTGTCTAAACTAGCACCCTACAAAATACCCACCCTAAGGACAGCGCCCAACACAGGCCCTCCACCAAACCTAAAGTCATCCCACGCGCGCCTTAAGGCAAACTACACGTCGAAAGCTGTCTGAATTCTGCGGGCTTAGTCACACGCATCACCACCAGGGTAGTATCATCTTCAGCCTCGCGATCCGTACCAACAAAGCGTCCGATCATCGTAAATAGATAGTCTAAAATTTCTTCAGAGCTAGGCAGATTGCGGCAGGCCCAGCAAAAAGCATCGATCAGCTTATCCTCGTCAAAGCGCTGACCCATCCGATCGGATGCTTCTGTAAAACCATCGGTGTAATAAATCACCGTATCTCCAGGCTGCAGCTGCACTTGGGTCTCTTGATAATGGGTATCCATATCCAAACCCAACAGCATGCCGTCAGCATCTAATCGTTTTACCTGTCCAGTTTCAGCCTGCCACAGCAAAGGCGGATTGTGAGCCGCATTGCCATAAGAAAGCACCTGAGTGCGCGGATCATACTGGGCGCAAAACAAAGTAACAAACCGATTTGAGCTTTCTAAGTCGGTACGCATTACCCAGTTCAGGTGCTGCAATAGCTGTCCTGGGGAATGGCTATTGAGCACTTCTGCTCGTAGCATGCCTCGCAGCATAGTCATCATCAGACCTGCCGGGACCCCTTTACCCATCACATCACCAATCGCAAAGTTCCAGGGCTTTTCCTGAGACTCTAGAAGGTGGGGCTGCCGCAATTGCTCGTAAGTAGTCGGAATAAAGTCGTAGTAGTCACCGCCTACTTTATTGGCCGTCTTACACCGCGCCGCTAAGTCTATCCCTTCGATGGTGGGACACTGGCGGGGCAACAGCTGAGCTTGAATCTCAGCGCCGAGCTCCAGCTCTCGATCTAGCCGCTCTTTGTTGCGAAGCTCGTGGGTAAGCTCGTTATTTTCGATCGCCACAGCAGTCTGATCAGCCACCAAGCGCACTAGCTTTTGGCGGGTTTCACTCCAAGTGTAGTCCCCTTCGTGACTAAATACGTACAGCCGGCCTCGCTCTACGTTTTGGACAATAATAGCGGTGCCAAAAAGCTGAAAGTCTGCGCCTAAATACCGCCCGGCTTGTCGATCCAGCGAGACCAAAGTCGCGTCAGTAATAGTGGCTACCTCGCCAGAGGACGCCCTTGAAGCGGCTAGCGAAGCGGTCACTTGTCGGGTCGCCATCTCTAAGGCTAGTCGCACATTTTGACAGTCTTCTTCACCCGTGCAGTGGATCTGCTCTAGCCGTAGCTGACCGTCAGGGCGAAACATCACCAGCGCGCCCCCCGAGGCGTCTGTCACCCGGCTAGCGATCATCGGAATGAGCTCTAAAAACTGACTGAGGTTGTTCAGACTACGCAGGGCAAACCCTAAGGAGCTCAGCAGATCTTGAATCTTCGATTGCTCTCGCTGTAGGCGGGAGACCAGCTCTCTAAGAGCGTAGACAGAGGTGCCATTCGGCCCATTGCTAGGTAGTCCAGCAGCAGCATTGGGCAGCTTGCCAGAACTCGGAACTTTGGCAGCAGGAAGCGCCGCACCCGCTATGGGCGCGCCCGGAATGGCTGAGTTCGACCCGGCAGATCCGCTCGCAGCAGCACGACCACTTCCCTCGGGCAACGAATTTAGTGGGGGTGTCGGCCTAGGCTGCATAAGGGTTGGGGCGCTAAGTGTTAAAAGTAGCCATCACGATAGCATTTCTTAGAACATAGTCAAGGTAATCAGTCAAAACCATGTTCATAAGACTGATCTGTGAAGCACGAAAGCATGTTCACTCAAGTGGTCGCTTCACTTAAGCGCTAGGTTAGTACAAAGTGAGAGCTTCCGCGCAAAAATTAACAGCTTCGCTCGTATCATCCGTTTGCTTTGGATACACGACTGACGGACGCCGAATTAAAACTAGACCGATATTCAGCTCAGCAGCCACCTGTCGCTTAATGGCTTCTCCGCCAGGCTGCCCAGAGGCTTTCGCAACCACCCACGATATCTGCCACTGTTGCCACAGAGCTTTTTCTAATGAGAGGGAAATGGGCGGTCTCAGGGCAACGATTTCTGACGGGGAAAATCCGGCGGCTAATGCACCTGCGATCGCATCTACCGAAGGCAGCACCCGCGCAAAGAGTTTTGAAGTTTGACGTAGCGGTGAAAAATGCTGTAAGTGCCGGTAGCCAATTGTAAAGAGCACCCGCTGATGGGATAGTAGGTCGCCTGCCATCAAAGCTTCGACAGAGGCCACCTCAACAACCTTGTCTTGAGAAACGCTCGAAATACGGGGCCGCTCATAGCGAAGATAGGCAATGCTGCTTTGAGATGGATTCGCACTAACATGCCCAATCCCCGGCCCCTGATACCGCTGACACAGCGCGATTGCCTGCTGTGATATCTGGTTAGCAAACGGATGAGACGCATCTAAGATGCACCGCACATGATATCGCTCAACAAAACCTTCAAGCGCGTCAGGCAGTATCTGCTCAACATGCACTCGCGCAGAGTCATGGTAAAGCGCTCTAGCTGATGGGGTCGTTACGGTGACCACATAGGGCAGATCTCGCGCAGCTAGCGCTTTGGCCAGTTCGACACTTTCGCGAGTGCCGCCAATCAGCCAAACATGGGGGAGCCTCACAGCCAACACATCTACAGCTAGCGCATCTACGGCCAACGGACCTTGTAAAGGTGAAAGAGTTCGCCTGATTTTTCTTTGACGACTTTGGCACCAGCAGATTTGATTAGCGATCGCCACTCACTCAACCCTTCTAAAAAGACCTCCGCACCCAAGTACATTTCTAAAATGGCCCAGTTTTCAGCCAGCTCTTGCTCAGGATCAATCACATCAAAAACGAAAAAGCCGCCCGGCTTCAGCAGGGGCTTGGCCGCAGCCATCACTGTCTGCCAATAGTCCATCGGGTAGTAGCAGCTAAAACCGGTCGCAAGGATCAAATCAAAACTAGCAGGCGGATAGTCAAGCAGATGCGCTGGGCCTTGCTTGACCTCCTTAAACAGCTTCGAGTCAAGCTGAGGACCGCGCTGATGCAGTGTCTTCACCGCAAAGCTGCTGATGTCCTGTCCGTGAAAAAGGGCCTGCCAGCTTTTCCACTCATAGATCAAAAAGCTAAACCCGCAGCCGATATCTAAGCAGTGCTGATTCTTCTTCGGTTTGGCAATTTCCCAGAAGGGTGAGGCAATGCGAGAGGTGAGTGACCCTGAGGCCCAATCGCGAAAAACGGGCATCGCCTCGACCTCTTCTGGCAGGTCAAACGCTTTGCCTTCATACTCAAGGTCAAAGCGATCGCCCACTGCGCTGATGATTGGCAGCCAAGGCACGCTCTTAGCCTGCAGAACATCTCCAAGCGGAGAGCGTGAACGCGACTGGGACGATTTGCTCATTTTTTAGCCCATCAGTTTTGCATGTTCTTATCAAAGCCCTCAACTCAAAAACCTGGTTAAGATCCCTTGATAGCCTTAGTAAAATTGCGGCGGTAGGACTTATTGCTCATCAAAAGCACAGGCCACATCAAGGTGAGATAAGCTCTGCTAGAGCTGAAATCAGTCCGGTTAAACCCCGACCAAAATTTCCAAGCACCTGCACCATAAACGCCTAAAAGAATAATCGTAATTAACGAGCCCATTGCTGCCTCCTAAGGGTAGGGAGTTTCTTTCCCCCTATTCTATTGATTTTTTGAGCCAATTTTATTAGACAACACTCACGCCACCTGCTGAAGCGTACTTACACGAGGGCTGATCGTTAGCCCCTATACAGAAGACCAGCTACCACAACCAGTATGAGCATTTAGACTTCATAAAAGATCCAACAACCCGCTATTTTCGCCGGCAGGCAGCTTTAGCGAGACTCCTATAATAATGTCAGTGATCGTCAGCATGCTAAGGAGCTTTCCTTAGCAGTCAGCTCTAATCTTTTAATCAATCTTTTAGAGTTAGAGGCATCATACAGATCGTTTGCCCGGTGGCACCTTTTTATCTTTAAATTTAAAAACTCTCAGGAGAGCAACTATGCGTGCAGTCCTCATGGCAGGGGGTTCAGGGACGAGGCTTAGGCCGCTGACCTGCGACTTACCAAAGCCGATGGTGCCGGTTTTGAACCGACCGATTGCCGAGCACATCGTCAACCTTCTGAAGCGCCACGGTATTACAGAAATTATTGCCACTCTGTTTTATCTACCTGATGTGATGCGCGATCACTTCCAAGATGGTAAAGAGTTTGGGGTGCAAATGACCTACGCCGTCGAAGAAGATCAGCCGCTAGGGACTGCTGGTTGCGTCAAGAATGTGGCTAGCCTGTTGACAGAGACCTTTTTAGTCATCAGCGGCGACAGCATCACTGATTTCGATCTGCAGAAAGCCATTGATTTTCATCGAAAAAAGGCAGCAAAAGCAACGCTGGTACTCAAGCGCGTACCTAACCCGATTGATTTTGGCGTCGTCATTACAAACGGTGAAGATAGAATTATTCGCTTTTTAGAAAAGCCTTCGACCAGTGAAATTTTCTCCGATACGATTAATACAGGCATCTATATTTTAGAGCCGTCCGTACTTGACTACCTGCCGGCGGATCGAGAGCAAGATTTTTCTAGAGATCTTTTTCCGCTGCTGTTGGAGAAAGGCGAGCCAATGTACGGCTATATTGCCGAAGGCTATTGGTGCGATGTCGGCCATTTAGATGCTTACCGCAAAGCTCAGTATGATGCCTTGCAGGGTAAGGTATGGATTGACTACGCCTATCCTGAAACGTTGACAGGTCTGCGGATTGGAGCCAATACATCGATTCACCCGACGGTCAGTCTACAGCCGCCCATACTGGTTGGCAACAACTGTCGCATTGGGCCTCGGACAGTGCTTTCACCGGGAACTGTTGTCGGTGATAACGTCACCATCGGCAGCGACGCCGACCTCAAGCGACCGATCATTTGGAATGGGGCGGTCATCGGCGATGATACTCACCTGCGCGCCTGCGTCATCGCGAGAGGTACGCGCGCGGATCGCCGCGCCCATGTTCTAGAAGGTGCCGTCGTCGGGGCGCTCTCTACAATCGGAGAAGAAGCTCAAATCAGCCCTGGGGTAAAGGTATGGCCGAGTAAGCTGATCGAAGCCGGGGCGATTCTCAATATCAATCTGATTTGGGGAAGTGCCGCTCAGCGTAATTTGTTTGGGCAAAGGGGCGTTTCAGGTCTGGCGAACATTGATATTACCCCTGAGTTTGCGGTGAAGCTGGGTGCAGCCTACGGTTCTACGCTCACGCCCGGAGCCAGGGTGACGGTTTCTCGCGATCAGCGTCGCATTTCTCGGATGGTGACGCGCTCTCTAATTGCTGGGCTGATGTCTGTAGGGATTAATGTGCAAAATTTGGAGGCGATCGCCATTCCTGTCTCCAGAAATGTGCTGCCTACGCTAAGCGTCGCGGGCGGCATTCATGTCCGCATCCATCCACAGCGTCCGGACCATATACTGATCGAATTTTTTGATCAAACAGGCATCGATATTCCCAAGAGCGCAGAGAAAAAAATAGAAGGGGCCTACTTCAAAGAAGACTTGCGGCGCGCGCAGATTCACGAGATTGGCTCGGTGACTTACCCCAGCCGCGTAGTGGATACCTACACAACGGCGTTTGAAAAGCGCTTGAACATAGAATCTATTCGCAACAGCCACTCAAAAGTAGTGATTGATTATGCATACGGGGTTTCAGGCGCTGTGTTGCCTCGGCTGCTCGGTAAGTTTGGAGCCGATGCGGTTGTACTCAACGCAAGCTTGCGGCCCACCGCACCGTCAATAGCAGAGCGAGAAGTGCTGCTCGGCCAGCTCGGCCAAGTCGTACAGGCGTTGCAGGCGACCTTTGGCGTGCAGATCTCTGCCAATGGCGAGCAGCTAGTATTAGTCGATGAAGTCGGATCTCCCATTCGCGGCGAGACTCTCACAGCCCTGATGATCCATATGCTCTTGACAGCGAACCCTCGCGGCACGGTGGTCGTACCGGTTCATGCCTCGGGCGCAGCGGAGGAAATCGCCCGCCGCCACGACGGGCAGGTTGTACGCACAAAAGCCAATCCAACCGCATTAATGAAAGCATGTCACGCCCATCCGGAGGTAGTCCTAGGCGGCAGCGGCGATATGGGCTTCATTTTTCCGCAATTGCATCCTGGATTCGATGCGATGTTTTGTGTCGCTAAGCTCATTGAGATGCTGCTCATTCAAGAGCGATCGCTCGGTCAAATCTGGGAAGAGCTACCTCGGATTTCTCATCGGTTCCAAACGATACGCTGCCCTTGGAACATTAAGGGGGCACTCATGCGCTATCTTGTAGAAACCCATCCGGCGGGTAATCTACAGATGGTAGACGGTGTCAAAATCATCGATCCCGATAGGCAGGACAATCGACAAAATTGGGTGTTGATTTTGCCCGATGCCAGCGAGCCTTTGGTATATATTTTCGCCAATAGTGAAGAGCGAGGATGGGTAGATAGACAGCTTCGGGCCTATCAACAAACAGTCAAACGCTTTATCGAATCAGAGCAGGGAACCAAGGAACAAATCGTATGAATAACTGCATCCTTATGGCAGAAATCGTGCAGGCCCCTCAGCTGCGCTACACCGCTGATACCCAAACGCCTATTGCCGAATTTGTAGTGAAGTTTCCAGGATTGCGAGAAGGCGACGCGCCAGGGCAGATTAAGGTCGTCGGCTGGGGCAATCTCGCGCAAGAGATTCAAGAGCGCTATGGGGCGGGCGATCGCGTATTGCTAGAGGGCCGTCTAGGAATGAACACGCTAGAGCGGCCAGAAGGATTTAAAGAAAAGCGCGCCGAAATGACGATTCAGCGCATCAATCCGCTTGGAGAACTCCAGACAATCGTGATTGCGGAACCAACGCCGATGTCAGAAGGAAGATTTGTCGGCGGTGAAAAATCGACGGCCTCTGCAGCGACTGTCCCGGCCCCTGACGCTGCCTCGCCTAGTACGCCAACGCCAGCCGCCGCCGCAGACGACACACCCGACTACGACGAGATTCCGTTCTAGAGTTCCTTTACCGGGCCTCAAAAGCTTCGCGATTCTCGAAAATGGTAAAGACTTGATCCATGCTAGTCAATTCAAACAGCATTTTGACCTGAGGATTTATCGAGCAGACATACATCTCACAGCTGTTCGTACGCACCTTCTTGAGCACAGATACTAAAGTACCTAGTCCCGAACTATCGACAAATGTAGTGTCTTTGAGATCAATTAGTAGGGTTTTGGTGCCGCTGGTCAGCGCGCTATCGACCTGAGTGCGAACTTCTTCTGCTTTAGTACTATCTAAAATGCCAGAGGGCGCTAGCACCTGAACGGTTGTATCCATGCTCACCATACTCACCTGATTTTCCTTCTTGGATGACGATATTTTACTGCCTATATTGATCGAGTCGTATTGCCGACGAGCAACAAAGCCACCGAATGACCGTAGTACGACAGATGCAATAACGGCAATATAACCTCATCTAATAACGACACTGACTGACAACCGCTATTCTACACAGAGCTTTCATAAGAGCCCAGCCCTTTTTTCATGCGTTGATACTGCCTTTATATCGGGTAAGCATACCCTGCTGAAGGGGCGAACAGTTCACCTAGACTGTGATCTGCAAGGATCTGAGCAACTAAGTGGACAAATGAGCTTTGGGTCAACGGCGTGATAAACAGCTGAGGGTGCAAGGCTTTCCAAAAGTAAGTCACAAAGTCCGATATCTCACGGTCGCTCAGCCCGCCTTTTCCTTGAGCTTTCATCGCGTGCTCGGCCTGCTGCCGCCACCGCTGCGATAGGCGATAATCTTCTGGATACAGCACCATCAAACCATCTAAAAAGTCCCATAGGGGAAGATAGCTAAGCAGTCGGCGGTTGCTATCAGCGGCAAATTGTCGATCTGCCTGCGTCACAATCGGCGCAGGCAGACGGATAGTGTCATCTGTAAAGCTGCTCTCTAGCAGGGGACGCACACCGACAAACCAACCTTCGAAGAGTACGATAGTAGGGGCTGAATGCGTGATAGGAGCGATGCGATCGCCCTGTCCCTGATAAAGAGATTTGTCAAACTGCGGCAGCGTGATCTGAGCGCTAGGGGAAGCGTGTTTGAGCTGAGATAAGGTGCGCTGACCTAGTTCGATGTCGTGTGTTCCCGGTGGCCCGCGCCAGATTAGGCGAGGATCTTGCCGCTGTCGCTCGCGGCGCTGGGCATACGTCAGATACAGATCGTCCAGAGAGAGCCCAATACTGCGATGACCAAGCTGTTGAAGAATTCGCTGTAAAATCAGAGTCAGCGTTGTCTTGCCTGTCCCCTGTCCGCCTAAAATTCCTTGAATGAAAGGCGCACCTAACGCCTTTTGCTGCTGGTCTAGATACTGAGCTAAAGGTAGCCAAAGTGTCCAGAGCGGCACGATTGAATCTATCCAGTGATCACTTGTCCACAGAGCTGGTGGCAATCTGTGCGCATCTAGGCTGTGAGCCTCAAGGTTCTGTGAGTTCAGCGTTTGATCTGTTGATCGCAAGAGAGATTGCAGCAGCGCCGCACGGTCTTGAAGGGCCGCATCTATGTTTTCAGCACAAAGCTGCCAAGCCGCTGATCGATTCGGATCTTTGAGTTCCCAAGCCACCAGCTGTGGATACTGATCAGATGGAGGGGGATGGCCTTTTCCCCAGGCAATGATCATTGGCCAAATAGCTGATCGGGTATCGGCTAGCAACGGCGAGTTAGCGGATAGATCGACCATCACCGGTTAGCTGAATGAACAGGCTAATCGCTTCGCCTTCGCGGGTCGCGGCTAAGCTGCCGACATGAGCTGTCAACGGCTTCAAGGCCGCGTCGGCAAGTCGAACAATTGGCAAAGCGCGGCCTACAGCGGGTGCAATAGCGGGCCAGCGCACGTACAAATAGCCCTGGTTTGGAGTGGGAAGTGTCGAGATAGCTTGGGAAAATTGCGCAGCGCTGAGCAACGAACTTGACGGGGCAATCAGCGACTTTTCCATTGCTGCCAAAGAACTGGCAAAGATTTCATAGTCACCCTGCTGTAAGTGCAACCCTGAAATCTCAGTTTCTAAGCTGCCAGAGCGCTGCCGCCCTAGCGATCGCGCACTCAACCGAGTCCAAACAGTGGCATTGAGATCTTCGCCCAGTACGACAGGCACCGCGCTATAGCCCTCAGCCACAGCCGCCTCGTCAAGCTGAGTAATGCCTTCGGCGTCTCGGGCGATCGCTAAAATCCAGTCTTGTGAGGCACCTGCTTTCACCTGAGCTAAGGCATAGTCCCCGACTGCCCAGTCCCAGCGTGACAAGGAGGATTGTCCTCGTTTTAGAAAGTTAGGAAATAGGCGATCAGAAAATCCGAGATCAACCAGCGCAGGAGCTAACTGAGTAAGATCACGGCTAGCCAACGCGATCACGCTATCTATAGGCAAAAACTTCAGCGCTTCAACAGGCTCACTTAAGCGTTGGGCACTTTCAGCGACAATCTTGCTGGAAGTTGCTTTAAAATCTGCGCTGCGAGCGAGCGAGGGCAAGCGAATATTTGAGACGAGTCCAGATCGCGTGACGGCAAGGCTAATAGCGGTAAATTTTGAGACAGCGGTGGCTGGCCCTTTCTCGATCTCTGCAACAGATTTCCCCCCAGTACTGCGACCAAGACTGCCAAGTAGTGCGTTATCCACATAGGCTAGCCCCACCCGCTGCTCAGGTAGCTGCGCAACTGCACGCCGGTAGGCACGGTTCTGGGCTAGGTTAGTGGCCGTTTGAGCGGAACGAATACTACGGCGCAGCACGCGGACATCGTTAGCAAAAATAACAAATTCGTTGCCAACGAGCGCACTGGCGGAGGTTAGCGTTGGCTGCTGAGCGCGCTGACGGGCCCTCACTGGCGCGCTGACTGAGCTGCTGACTGTACCGCTCGCTAGACCGCTAGGCGCATAAAGCACTCGCACACCACTGATGCGATCGCTCATAGGCACCACACCCATCAGGCTCTGCTGCTGCCAAAAGAACTGCAAAAACTCACGCGCCTGCTGAATTCGATCAGGCGCAATCTCTGCTGCCAGTAAGTATCCTGGCTGCTGACCATTAGACGGATCTAAATCTAGATCAGCGTCAGTAAAAGCAACCGTCATCTCGCTGCCAATCCAGGGCTGAAGATCGCGGTCGTAGTTTAGTCCGGTGTTTTCAAATAGGCTCTGCTTAATCTGCTCAATTTCTTCGCGAGTCTGCTGCCGCTGACTAGCAGACGAGATTGCCTGCTGAAGAGCCACCAAACGCTCAGGCTGCGTTAGTAGTGACAAGGTAAATGGAGAGCGGGCTGGAACAAATGCTGTTGCCGCTGCAATTGGGCGATCCCCCCCTGATAACAGCGTGAGCGGGCTGTTCGCATTTAGGTACCAAGAACCGCCAAGACCTGCTAGCAGCAGAGATAGAGCAACTGCCAGCAAGCCGATAAAAAAGGGGCGGCGACTCCACCGATCATCAGGCTCTTGATCGTCAAATCTTTGATCGTCAGGCTGTGGCGCAGCGGCCGTCATATCAGGTGTCCTAATAAACTGTGAGCTACCTACTGACACAGTTTATAACGCGGCTCGCCCCTTGCAAGCATTACTCCAACACCAATCCAATATCAGTCCAGTCTTAATCGAGGGCTTCATCACGCCACACCGCCACCAAACGCCCATCAATAGAAACCTGCTCAGCTGGGTAATCCATAGGATTATAGGTAGCATTTGCAGGCTTGAGAATGACTCTATCACCTTCTAGGTAGTAGTACTTTAGTGTTGTGGTTGATTCAACGCGCGCGGCTACGATGGTGCCATTCTTAATGCGAGAAGGATCTTCGACTTGGCGCATAATGACGATATCGCCACTATTGATTAACGCGTCAACCATAGAATCGCCACTTACCTTTAAAGCGAAGTCGCCGCCTTTAAAGGATAAGCTGCCTGGGTCAAAGCGCTCTTCGGTATCAGGAAAGACCTCTACCATAGAACCGGCAGCGATCGCGCCTAGAATAGGCAACCCCTGAGACTCCTGCAAAATCCGAATCGTCCGGGCTTTGCCCTCTGTCCAGTCGATGTAGCCCTTGTTACGCAGATGCTCCAGTCGGCTCTGGATAGGCGCGGGTGACTTGAGCTTCATCGCCCGCATCATTTGCCGAATCGAGGGAGAATGGCGATTTTCCCGAATATACCCAATCAACCAATCGTATAGCTCTTGTTGGGCGGCTGTTAAAGATTCCATCGCAATTTGCTGGGCTATCAACTACATACTAATAAGAACAACTGTACCAATTTCTGTAAGATTTGTCCACATCCTAACTTCGCTCGTGGGCTCACCGGCTCATCGCAATTCAACAGGTCACAAAAAAAGGAAGTCCCGCAAAACGGAGCTTCCTCTTCACTAAAAATTGATAGCGCTAGTGACTTAACGAATGTATTCTTTAAGCACGCTGTTGCGGTTGGGGTGACGGAGCTTACGCAATGCTTTGGCCTCAATTTGACGAATACGCTCGCGAGTAACGTTAAAAATCTGACCGATTTCTTCTAGCGTCTTCATGCGGCCGTCATCTAGGCCGTAGCGCAGGCGCAAAACATCCCGCTCACGAGGGCTGAGTGTGCTCAATACGCTTTCTAGGTCTTCGCGGAGCAAGCTTTTCGACACTTCGTCTTCGGGGGTTTCGCCGTCAGATTCGATGAAATCACCCAGCCGAGAATCTTCTTCTTTACCGATAGGCGTTTCCAAAGAGATGGGTAGCTGCGCGGACTTCGCAATGAACCGCAGCTTCTCAATGGTCATTTCCATGCGAGTCGCAATTTCTTCTTCAGTGGGTTTGCGGCCTAGCTCTTGGGAAAGAAGTTTGGTGGTCTTTTTGATCCGAGAAATGGTCTCGTATAGGTGTACCGGTAGGCGAATAGTGCGAGACTGATCGGCGATCGCACGGGTGATTGCCTGACGAATCCACCAAGTCGCATAGGTAGAAAATTTGTAGCCCTTCTCGTGATCGAATTTTTCAGCCGCGCGAATCAGGCCCAAGCTGCCTTCTTGAATCAAGTCTTGAAAAGACAGACCCCGATTCATATATTTTTTCGCAATCGACACCACTAGACGCAGGTTAGACTGCACCATTTTGTCCTTAGCGCGGCGACCCAAATGGAGGCGTCTTTGGAATGCAGGTAGCGGCATATCTACCGCATTTGCCCAGTCTGTATCGGTCGGCTCATGCTCTAACTGATCATCAATTTCATCGCGGATACGCTCTAGCTCTAACAAATCTGCAATTTTGCGAGCCAGCTCAATTTCTTCCTCTGCGCGCAACAGGCGAATACGACCAATCTCTTGAAGGTAGAGCCGAATGGAGTCTTCCGTGTAGTGCTTCTTCTTCGTTTGAGCGGTGCGACGACGGGTTGTTTTCTTCGCAGCTCCCTTTGTGTCAGCTTTTGTTGCGGCCCCGCTTTTGGCTTTTGTTGTAGTCGCTGTTGTACCCTTATCCGTCAAATCTATCTCTTTCGTTTTCTTAGCCTTTGACTTCTCAGCAGTATTACTGGTCGCACTACTGGGTTCTAGAGTCTCAACTGAATTTTTCGCCTGGGTCATGCCGCGTTCCTCTTGCTCCTTCTTATTGGGTGATAAGTCAGGTTTAATCGTCAAAATTTATAAACTAAAAATCATGGCTCATTCTATGGGGCTCAACAGTTCATTTTTTCGGAAGCTTGTCAGCCCTCGTCTACAGCGTCTATCTACAGGTCTAGCGATCATATTTTTTACCGGTGGGTTTTCTGCCCAGAGGTACAGGAGCCAAATGGCCGATTCGATCAGACTTTATACAGAAAATATACGCTCTGACGGTATCCGAAATAACATGCCTCAGAAGATTTACTGAATTTAGGGGGGTGGTCAGTTAGTCAAGTTACTCATGTGAATAGGCTGGAAGCAGTCTACCCAATCATCAAGTAAAGTTTAACTACCCGCCTAGAGCCCCATAGATTGTAGCTTTTTAGACAAAAATTCACCACCTATGGTTCTACAGAACAAAGCTTTTGTGATGTCTTTGTATTCCTACAGTGTTAACACGGACTGATAGAAATAGCTCAGCTTTGACTACATTTTTTGTATAGTCATGCTGGGTTTTTCGCATAGTTCAGTGCTGACGGTGGGCAGTTACTTCTCAAAGGCAAACTTGATATTAAGAAAACATACTGAGAGCACCGCTGAGCGACTGATTTGAGGGATGCGTATCAACGGTAAAAGCCCGCAATTCAGCCTCTATAAGATTAAGCTAATCGACGTTTTCTTGGCCTATCTCTGGAAGCTGCTAGGACCGTGCTATTAAGTTACTGAACAGATAGCTTTCTTATTAAGTAAACTTATACATTTGATTTGAAATTTTGTTCATTGATGGCAAAATTCAAGGCTGAAGGTATTTCAATGAAGAACTATCTGAGAAATCGATATCTGAGAAGTCACTGCCTGAAAGATTGTCTGGGAAATTATTGCCTAATACCAGGAGCTAGCGGGATACGGGCGATGGTTGTTTAAAGGTGGCTTGTAGGGAGTTAGGGTGATAGACGGGCTTTTTTGAGACGGTTGTCTTCGTACCATTGAGCGATCGCTGGCACCCAAGCTTGAAAATGAGGCCAAATCGCCTCACAGAGCTTTTGCGCTTCTAGCTGAGCATCGGCTTTCCAACGCAAATCGAGCAGGTGCATGAGTGAGCGAGCGTTTGCTGAAAGCACCCAATGTTGGCGCACATCGAACGGGATCAGGCCGCGAGCATGTTCTTCAGAAAAGCCTTGATCGATTCGCATTTTGTAACGATCGCATCCCTGCTGGCACCATTCCAGATCCTGCTGACGTAACTCCTTGGTGTATTCGTATCTCTTCCCTTGCCGGTCCGTGTAGCTGCCTACTGGCCGCAGGTAAAATACCTCTTCAACATCATTTTTGCCGGTTGCAACGTCTAAAATGCGCGATCCTGTGTATCTGAAGGATTGCACATCAAAACTCAATCCGACGCGATGAGTTCTCACTTGCTGCATGGTGGAATGCGGGAAAAAACCACAGTTCAGCACGATTTGCGGATGCTCTAAGGGGCCAAAGTGACCGCGCCCCCCTTTGAGCAAATTACGGATGACAAGCTCTCCGGCTTTTTCCTCAGAAGGCCACTGATCGCGCTGGTCCCATACAAAAGCCTCAGCATAGTCTTGATGCATGGCCGCGTAGATAGTTTGCTGCGGGTTGGGCGTTTGGGAAATAACTTCGACTCTGAAGCGATCCATACGTTAGGTGACTCGGGTTTCGGCGTCTAGACTTTACGGTTTTATCGACTTCAAGGCTAGAGGCGGCACGCTAACATTGTCAACAGAGTCAACGAAAGCAGACCGACTGCTTTTTGAGTTTAAACGCTTCACACATCAAGGAAAAATTTATGGCATTTTTTGGAATGGGAACTGGCAAAAAGGATACACTTCCTCGCCCCGAAGACGCATTACCGGGCCGAGAGAAAGAAATGCCCGTTCCTAATAAGCACTACGTTAACGGCAATCCGCTGAAAGGTCCTTTTCCTAAGGGGATGGAAACAGCAATTTTTGGCTTAGGCTGTTTTTGGGGCGCGGAGCGCAAGTTTTGGCAGACGGAAGGGGTCTACAGCACATCGGTTGGCTATGCAGCTGGCTCGACGCCAAATCCGACGTATCGGGAAGTATGCTCGGGCATGACCGGCCACAACGAAGTTGTACAGGTCGTGTTTGATCCGAATGTTGTCAGCTACGAGCAATTGCTCAAAGTTTTTTGGGAAAGCCATAATCCCACACAGGGAATGCGCCAAGGCAACGACAAGGGCACTCAGTATCGCTCTGGCATTTATACCTATGGTGACGCGCAGCTAGAAGCAGCCAAAGCCTCTAAAGAAATGTACCAGAAAGAGCTTAAAGAGGCGGGCTACGGAGAAATCACTACCGAGATTTTGCCTGCTCCTGAGTTTTACTACGCGGAGGACTATCACCAGCAATATTTGGCAAAAAATCCGAATGGCTACTGCGGGTTAGGCGGAACCAACGTATCTTGTCCGATTGGATTAGCGACGGCTTCGTAAGCCACCGTTCAGCTTGCTGTTTATCAAACTGAACGTTTTTCGGCCTATCTTTATTGCCCGTGCCTGTGCTGATGCCACTGCCAGGCATGGGCAATGATGTTCTTGATGTCGGGATACTGGGGTTGCCAGCCAAGTATTTCCTGGGCGCGTTCGCTGGTACCCACTAAGCTCGGTGGATCACCAGGGCGGCGATCGCACTCAATCGCCACAATCTCTTTACCCGTCACCTGACGCGCCGTTTCAATCACTTCTTTAACCGTAAAGCCACTGCCATTGCCCAGATTGAAAAAGGAGGTCTCACCGCCGTTGAGCAAATACTCCAGCCCTTTGACATGGGCGTCGGCCAAATCTGAAACGTGGATATAGTCACGAATACAGGTACCATCACGGGTTTCGTAATCGCTGCCAAAGATGGAAACGGACTCGCGCTTACCTAAGGCAGTAAAGAGCACCAGCGGAATCAGATGAGTCTCAGGGTTATGATCTTCGCCCAGACGGCCTTCAGGATCGGCCCCAGCCGCATTGAAGTAGCGGAAGCAAACAGACTGCAACCCGTAGGCGGATTGGAAGTCAAGCAGCATTTTTTCCACCATGAGCTTACTGGTGGCGTAAGGGCTAATTGGGTTTTGCGGATGATCTTCAGGAATCGGAACGGTTTTGGGCGGGCCGTAAATGGCACAGGTAGAGGAAAAGACAAGTCGATTAACGCCTGCGGCCACCATTGCCTCTAGCAAATTTAGCGTGCCATATACGTTATTTCGGTAGTATTTGGCTGGTTCGCTGACCGATTCGCCCACGGCAATGTAAGCGGCAAAATGCATAACTGCCGCCACGTTGTAGGTAGAGAAAAGCTCATCTAGAAGTGCGCGATCAGTGGTATCGCCAACGATGATTTTGGCCTTTAGATGCTGCTCAACCAGCTCTTTGTGACCATATTCCAAGTTGTCTAGGATGACGGTTTGATAGCCTGCATTTTCTAGCGCTAAGACGGCGTGAGAGCCGATATAGCCAGCCCCGCCGGTAACGAGCACAGTCGGGTTACTGGAAGGATTAGTCAAAGAGGGAGAAACGGTCATAGCGAATTGTCTAGGCGAGAGAGCAGGTATAGCTAACGTCGGACGTAGATACTGTAGCGGTGCCCTGATTTATGGCTTTGAAGCACATGTTTTAGAGCACACTGTCAACTACACTTTCGACTTAGGGTAAGCGGCTCAGGAATCAATTTGAGTGCGATCGCTCTTAACCGCCAAAAAATAAATCCTAGCTAAATCTCAGCTAAATCCTAGCTTTACACAGCGGATTTCATGCCGGATTGCTAAGAACCAGATTGTCTCGATGAATCACGGTCTCTGCGCCTTCATATCCTAGGAGGCGAGCGATATCTGTAGAGCGATGACCGCAAATTTTGCGAAGGTCAGCGTCGCTGTAGTTTACTAGCCCGCGCGCGATTTCCTGGCCACCTGGATCACAGAGTAAAACAGCATCTTGAGGCGAAAATTCCCCTTCCACTTCAGTAATACCCGCTGGCAGCAGCGACTTACCAGCGGAGCAGATGGCCGCGGTCGCCCCTGAGTCGAGGTAGAGCCGCCCAGCCGGAATCAAATTTCGCGCAATCCAGCGCTTGCGAGCAGTGGGCTGTTTAGCCTGCGCTTCAAACAAAGTCCCAAGCGGCTCACCCTGCAAGATTTTCAGAATATTTTCGGGGGTTTGGCCTTGGGTAATGACGGTATGGGCACCAGCGGCGGTGGCGATTCGAGCCGCTTCTATTTTGGTGGTCATGCCCCCGGTGCCCCAGCGAGAGCCAGCTTCACCGATATTGGCCTCTAGCTGGTCGATATGGCGAACTCGGTGAATGGGCTGCGCATTGCGATCTTGCCTGGGATCAGCAGAATAAAGCTGATCGACATCGGTGAGTAAAAATAGATAGTCGGCAGCAACCAGGCTGGCCACCATTGCAGAAAGCGTATCGTTATCGCCGAACTTGAGCTCATCGACAGCGACGGTGTCATTTTCGTTGACGATAGGAATTACCTTGAGCTGCATGAGCTGGCGAAAGGTGCGGTAGCTGTTGACATAGCGCGATCGCTGAGCCAGATCGCTACGCGTCAGCAGCACTTGCGCAATCGGCTGAGTCAGCGCCGTGAAAAAATCATCATAAACACGCATGAGCCGGCCCTGGCCTACGGCGGCAACGGCTTGCTTAAGCGCAATCGTCTTGGGCCTCTGAGCGATGCCGAGCCGCGCACAGCCAACGCCCACCGCCCCCGAAGACACTAAAATCACCTGATGTCCCATTCGCTGAAGCTGACAGAGCGTTTCAACCAACCGTCCGATCGTGGCTAAGGCCAGTAAGCCGGTTTCTGGACGAGTCAAACTAGAGGTGCCAATCTTGATGACGAGGGTTTTTCCATGCGTTTTCATGAGTCTTTAGGATTTTTTCAATAATCTTTTGGCGATTCAAGAGAGGTCACTCAAGGTGACGCCAAGCTGCCGGGAGATCCAGAATTCAGCGTTGCGCAGCAGGTTTTTAGGATCTTTAGAGTCAGGCTCTAGCATTGGCTGCACCAAAATTGTAAACAGACCCAGACGGTTGCCTGCCAGGATGTCGGTAAAGAGGCGATCGCCCACCATCGCAATTTGCTCAAAAGGCAAGGCCATTTCTACCGCCGCTTTGCGCAGCTTGCGCCGAGAAGGTTTACCCGCACTAGCGATAAAAGGAACCCCGTTTGAACCACGAGCCATATCTTCAGCAATAATCCGAATACGTTCGTAGCCAACGTTGTTACTCACCAGCGATAGCGGCACGACCGACTGAATGGCCTGGGCCCATTCCGCGACTGCTGGATCAAGCTGCCGTCTGCCCACTGGCACAATGGTTTCATCCACATCGAGCAGTAGTCCTTTGAGGTTACGATCGCGAATCACTTCTGGCGTAATTCCTAAAACCGACTGCCCCAAAACTAAATCAGGCTGTAATAAGCGAGCGCGAGCCATAAGTACGGGTGGTAAACGTTAACAATAAAAAGCCGAAAGCCATAAAAAGCCTCTCTCGCTACTCTTCTTCAAGCTGAAGCACTTCGGCATCCACGCGATCGCGAATTTCGCCTTGAGCCGACTCATGCTCTGCTAGCGTGCGGCTAAACACATGGGTGCCATCATATCGAGCGACAAAATACAGGAAATCAGTAGGCGCTGGCGAAAGTGAGGCTTCTAAGCTAGCAAGGCCGGGGCTGGCGATAGGTGTAGGAGTCAAGCCAGCATTGAGATAGGTGTTGTAAGGGTTTGGCGTTTCGACTTGAGCATAGGTCAGCGGATTTTCGGGCGTCTGAACAATGCCAAGACCGTATTCCACCGTGGGATCAGAGCCTAGGGTAATGCCTTCCTGCAGCCTGCGAGCAAAGACACTGGCAATCAGATCGCGCTCATCGGCAACGACCGCTTCTTTCTCGACAATGCTGGCTAGCGTCACCCAATCTAGCAGGCCATAGTCGCTAGGCTGCGCGTCGTAGAGGGGTAGAGCCACTTCCTCAAATCGCTGCAGCATCAGGGCCACTAGGTCTTCGGCAGAAATTTCGCCGCTGTCGATTTGATAGGTGTCAGGGTACAGAAAACCTTCTACATGAGGAATATCTTGCGGTAGCCAGGAAAACTGCTCATAGGGAACGGCTTCACTCGCCGCCAAAAAATTATCTGCGCTGGTCAAACCTTGCGCTTCAAACAGCTCCGCCATCTGCTCACGGTTCCAGCCCTCGGGAATCGTGAAGCTCAGCTGCACAACATCGCCATCCCAAATAGTGCTGGCGATATCCGCCAAACTTTGAGCCGGAGAGAGCAGATAGCTCCCCGCTTTGAATCCACCGCCTGAATTGCGCAGTGACTTCCACTTGCCGTGTAGCTTCCAGGCAGTGGTTGAACGGATTAGCCTAGCTGTTTCTAGCTCTTGGCCAATCTGATTAGAGGCCGTACCCTCAGGAATTTGGATCTGCACAAAGCTTTCTTCAGAAGCCTCGCCTTCACTGTCAAGGACGGGCGCTTTTGCCCAGCTCCACCAAGACCAGCTCAGACCCGCCGCTAAGCTTGCTAAAGCCAGCAGCACAAAAGGAAAAAGACGTTTTGGAGCACGCATGAGTCAACGCATCGTTAATGGGGCAGTTAATCAAACCGCCTATCGTATCTGTCAAGGTGGCTTAGAATCGTTTCGTTGGCTGAAAGCCTGGGAAAAACAACAGGCAACATGACTTGAAAAGTCAGCATGCCTCCTTAGCTTTGCTATCGAATGTGGCGTCAGTGTCGCAGACTTTACTCTAAACCGTCAATCTAAAACGTCAAACAGCTTATCTTCTAGCTGCGATCGCATCTGCTGAAATTCTTCAGGCTCTACTAGCTCAACCGAGCCATCCGGCTGGCGGCGAGCAAAAAACAGCAGCGGGTCTAACGGCGTGCACAGGGTATATTGGGCATCGTCATGAAAAAACGTTGCCAGCATCTGAAACTCTTCGGTAACAGGATGTTCTTCGTCATCGCCAATCTCTAATGAAAAGCAGTCCTCTTCATCCGCCTCTGGCAAATCGCCCTCGGCAGTCAGGGTATGGGCTGAGCGCTCCAGGATTAGATCGAGCTCAGCGAGCACTGCTCGCGCAGAAGGAAAAATGGCGTCGATTTCGTCATCTTCTACATCTACCAAGACCTCATCATCGTCATCGTCTTCATCGCTCTGCCAAACAAAAATCTCAATGGGTAGATTAACGCTCAGCAACAGCAAAAACTCGGTTCCATCTACCTCCATACTTTTCTCTACGTAGCAAGAGAGCCGTCGGCCGTCTTCGTCGGTGAGGACAACCACCGGATAGTCGGCAGGCTCGCCAATTAAGCTCGGATCAATCTCCATAACAGCATCTCCTGAGGTCAGCGGTGGGGGTCAGCGGCACCTGTTTAGAGCGCCTATCTAGAGTAAAGCATCGGCGACAGAGCTACTCGTCGTCAGCCTATCGTTTTGCAGCGCGCCAGTTAGCGATCGCCTTTCATCTAACCACTGCTGCAAGATAATCGCAGCAGCCTTGCGATCAATCAGTGCCTTATGGCGGGAGAGCGAACGGCGCTCTGCCAGGAGCATTTCTTCTGCGGCAAAGGAGGTTAGGCGCTCATCGACAAATTCAACCGGCAGCGCGAGCGCTAGCGATAGGCGGCGGGCCATTTTTTGAATCTTTTTAGCCTGACGGCCAATTTGTCCGTCCATAGTGTACGGCAGTCCGACGACCAATATCTCAACCGAACGCGACTCAATCAGATCGCGCAGCGGGGCCAAAACGCTCTCAAAGCTCGTGCGGTGAATCGTTGTTAGACCCGTTGAGATCAGGCCAGTGCGATCGCAACCCGCCACCCCAATCCGCTTCGCGCCCAAATCCAAACCCAGAGCAGAAACCATCTCACTCGCTCAACGCTGCCAGCGCCAACCCATCAGCTTCCCGCCTCACTCGTGTCCTCATTGGACTTTTCCGAGGCAGGCTCTTCATCTGTCCGATTCTCTAACGAAAGTTTTGTCATATTCTCTAGGGAAAATCGGTCCCAGGCCAGCCCATCCCAGGCCAGCCCATCGCGAGAGGGACTATCCAGCGCCGGGCCATCCCAAGAAAATCGCCCCGGCAAAGGCGTACCCGTTGGCTGTAAGCCCGGCAGGCCGCTCGGCAGCTTCAGCCCTTCCAGCGCGCCTGCTTTGGACTCACGCACCTTGTGCCACACCGAACGCGACATCATCAGCGTATGCTCAATTTCTAGCGCACCAATCTGCTTGAGGTACTCCTCCCGCTCAGTTTGGTAGTCCAGCGACATAATCTGCAAAGGCTGACCAGGAAACTTTTGCACCACTCCTGCCATTTGAGCCATCAGCTCCGGATAAAGCCAGGTATAGGCGGGATGCACAGTCAGCTTAGCGCTATGAGCCGAGTTCCCATCGCGGCACAGCGTTATCTTAAAAAAGCCGATGGCGGTCTTACGCTGAGGCTCAAAGACATAAGCTGACACCGTTTCCTCACGGTTTGTCCAGCGGGTCAGTCGCTTCTTCAACTTGCCAGGGAGCTTGGTTTTAAAGTCTTGAATTTGGTAGTCAAGCACCTGACGCACGAGCGGTGGGATAGAAACCGTTTCAAGCTGATAGATCAGCTGCGCATCGGCGTTACTAACCGGCAGCAGATTAGGCAGGGCCGGATCGTGCTCAGAGAGAATCGCGAGCTGCTCTGGCTGAATAGACCAATAGGTAACCCGCGCTAAGGGCTGGAAGCCATTGTGCCGATAGAGTGCCAGACCAAATTTATCGTTGACGTCCGTCTCGCTGAGCCAATACTGAGCTTCGCGAATATGCTCAAAGCAGTGACGCAGTAGCTGTGAGCCGACATCTAACCCCATGTGCAGCTGACGACCCTCTTCACTGCTGTCGGGGGCAACCCCCTCTTTGCTGAGGCCGTCCTCGCTAGCGACTTCGGGGGTCGGCGGGCATCCCTTAGCCAAATTCACTAGCATCCGGTCAATTTTCCAGGTGCTCAAGGTGCGGTTAAAAGGCGACACCTGGATCATGCCTTGGAGATTGCCATTGGCTTCAGCAACAAAAGCAGAAAATACATGGCGCAGCGGATTTGGAAATAGCGTCAGAGCCTTGAGCGGACCATACCAGCGGCGAAGCTGCTTGATGTAGTCGTCGATCTCGGGTGCTTGGGTCGTGTGGGAGGCCACTTCGGTCGCACCCGCAGCCCTCAGGTTATCCAGATCACGGAGGTGAATGGATCGAATAGAGAGAGCGTCTTCTGACGAAGGACTTCGAGACATGGCGGCTCCAGGTGGATACTGTGAACGCTTCAGATCTTTGAGCGATTTTTTGGCCGAATCAGCACGACCGGGGTCTGTTCATCGGCATTGCCCGCCGGGTTATCGATCAGGGCTTGGGTTAGCAGCGCCTGATCGGTATCAGCTGTCGCTGCTAGTATTTTAACTGCTTTTAAATCGTTGACATCGACAATGGCCGCGTTCAGACCGGTTTCTTGGTAAATCTGCTCGACGAGGCGCTGAGAATGTGCTGGGCCGAGCACGATAAACTGATCAAAGGGTGGCAAGGTGCCGGTGACATCGTCAATCAGACGTGCCTGCTCGCCCGCTAGCTGATAAAACATACCGGGTCTGCCGCAAACTTTAGCCACTGCCCCTACAAAAAAAGCAGTCGCTACCTGCCAGGGGCCAGAAATGTTGATGAGCGTCTGCATACCGCAGGCTGTAGCCAGACTAGAAGTGGGCAAAAAGTAGTAGCACAGCCGCTTGGCTAGCCAACCTGGCTGCACAGTGCTGGGATGGTGGAGCCGGCTTTGCATGATGGCTACGGGCGTTTCGCCAATGGTGACGATATCGCCGGGTTGCGCGCAGGGAGTGACATAGTGCTTGACGATCTCGATGGGGTCATCGAGGTTGGTGAGCAGGTGAGTAGGCACAGGCAAAACGTCAGCCACATTGGTTTCACGCCAGCGGGTGGCGGCTTCCGGCTTGGGAAAGCGCAGCGGAAAGATAAAGTGTCCGGTTTTAGGAATGCGGCCTTCGGGGCCGTAGGTGATGTAGTTAACTTTTATCCAGAGAGATTTGAGGCGGCTGAGATTTTCGCCAGTGATATCAACTTTGAGCGTGGCTTTGGTAGTCTTGGCAACTTTGACGATATAGGCAAACCAGTAGTTGTCAGGACGCGCCGGAAAGTCTTCGTGCTGGGGAATAAACTCGGTTTTGACATGGATGCCATCAAGGCGATCGCTTCCCAACAGCTCATAGTCAACACTGACTTCTGGAATAAAAATTTCGAGACTGCGGGTGCGATTGGTAAAAACCGTATCGAGGGAAATCGCGTAGTGATCGAGTTCGTAAGTGTCTAGATTCCAATTGATAGCACTCAGCTCTAGATCGTTACCAGGGCGCTGGCGGTACTGCCACTCAATCAACAGATAGGCTGCAATGACAATGAGTATGAGTAGTACAACCAGATACCCCAAAACTGACCCTATGACCGCCATACCTTAACTGCGCTCCTCTTTTGGAATTGACTAATTGACCATTGGTGCCAAATACTTAGACCCGGATTGTAGGGGATAAAGGTCACGCCCAGACAAGTTAAACCAGACAAGTTCACTCGGACAAGTTGATGACGCTCGAGCCATCACAACAAATTGAACAGCGCATCGTCTAGCTCGTAGCCCAACATCTGAGTCATAAACTTGAGCCGCGATCGCCCGTCAATCTGCTGCTGCTTCAGCCATCTGTCTAGGCTGAAGACTTTACTCATCACAAATATCTCTAGCGCCTCTGGGTTGTAGCGAATGCCGTCAATTGGGCTGAACTGATGGGGCACCAACATGGCGGTGTAGCGACTGAGTTCGCCTGATTCCCAGTCGAGATAGAGCGGCAACCAAGGATAACGAGCGTTGAGGCGGATAAACCACAGACGCACTTCTGGAATTTCGGAAAGTTCGCGCGGATCGCTATCTTCTCGGGGAAAGTCAATATCGAAGCTGAACGTCAGCTCAGGGTTGCTCAAGGCTTGATCTTCTGGGTGGCTGGCCAGGACAGGATCGATGATTTGCTTAGCGGGCGTTAGGTTGAGCGATTGAAAATGTAAAGGGTTGAGCGTGATCGCATGTTTCATAGAGTTCACTATTGTGCTGATTCGTTGGTAACGTGTTCGTTGGCAGCTATAGCCCTTGCCACTTTGTTGACTACAGTAGTCATCGCTGAAACTTCGATGCTACAGCAGCAAAGTGGCCCACCAACGTGCGGATGCATCCGACGCTGGCTCTATCTCGACGTAATTTTAGGCGATCGCTCATGGTTGACTCTTCCAGTCGCGCTCCTATTCGGGTCTGTATCACGCTGGGCACTCGCCCTGAAGCCATCAAGCTAGCCCCGGTCATTCAAACCTTTCAGCAGCTGCCCCAGTTTGACACCCAAGTTGTCCTCACTGGCCAACACCGGGAAATGGTCGCCCAGGTGATGTCTTTGTTTGATCTACACGCCGATCGCAACTTAGACATCATGCAGCCCAAACAGACCCTTAGCGACATCACCTGCCGCAGCCTTAAGGGGCTAGAGCGCTTATTTGCCGAAATGCAGCCTGCAATGGTGATTTCACAAGGCGATACGACCACAGCCTTTGCTGCCGCCTTAGCCGCCTTCTACCAGCAAATTCCAGTGGGCCACGTTGAGGCAGGCTTGCGTACCGATAATATTTTGAACCCCTTCCCAGAAGAAGCCAACCGCCGATTAGTCTCACAGATTGCCACGCTGCATTTTGCCCCGACCGTGACCTCCGTTGAAAATCTTAAGGCGTCCGGTGTCCGCCGAGGCATTTACCAGACGGGAAACACCGTGATTGACGCGCTGCTGACAGTCGCGGCCAAAACGCCTGCTTGTGACGTACCAGGTCTTGACTGGGCAAAGCATCGCGTTATTCTCTCAACGGTGCATCGCCGGGAAAATTGGGGACCGCCTTTGTTAGACATTGCCCAAAGCTTTTTGACCCTACTAGAGCGATTTCCAGATACGGCGCTGCTGCTGCCGCTGCACCGCAACCCCACCGTTCGAGGGCCGCTCAAAGCTGCACTAGATAGCCATCCTCGCGCTTTTCTGGTAGAACCTTTGGACTACGCGCAGCTCGTAGGGGCCATGAAGCGCTGCTACTTACTGCTAACAGATTCAGGCGGACTGCAAGAAGAAGCACCGGGCTTAGGCAAACCAGTGTTAGTGCTCAGAGAAACCACTGAGCGACCTGAGGCGATTGAAGCGGGTACAGCAAAATTAGTCGGCACCCGCCTAGACACAGTAGTCACCGCCGCCGCCGAACTGCTCGAAAACGAGCGCACTTACACAGCGATGGCAAGAGCTATCAATCCGTTTGGCGATGGACAGGCTGCCGGACGCATCGCCCAAATTGTCACCGAGTATTTTGAGCATCAAGAGCCATAAATTTGCTAAGACTCAGGAGCTTGAGAAGCAACACAAAACCGCTATTGCTCATCCCTTTTGCTCCTCATTTTCTAATCCTCTGTTAACAGACTTTTTTTAGAAGCTTTGAGATCCTTCCAAAGCTTTTTGATGTCATTGTAGGCATCGGCGCTGCTGATCTTACCGCCTGTTTCCAGGGCGCAGATGAGGGCTACCCGCTGAGCAAATTCTTGCAAGTTAGCATTAAAGGCAAGATTCTGAGGGGTGAACTCGCCTTGGTATTTGCTTCGAGGTATTAAAAAGTCTTCTAACTTTTTCTTGTTTTTATCAGGCATAACAGGCTCCCGAGGCTAAATAACAGTGGCTTTTGACAGTCGGTTAGTATAGCTATTTTTTAAGTTTTATTCCTTCAGCCTTCATCTTAAGCCACCTGCTTGGGTATTCCCGTCGGCTTCAGTTCATCACCATGTCTTGAGCGTGTTTTAGGTCGTTAGCTTTTTTGGTAGCTTTTTTGGACTCATTTACAGAGCTGACAATGCGTTCGAAATTCAAGCAGGTGGCCAATCAGGACAAAAAATTACTCAGCATTACTCTGAATTGAAGAAAGTAGATGGGTAAGATATTGGTATCAAGTCCTCTTTGTCTATATCTCAACTAGCGCATAGTCCTTACCGACGTGGCTATGCCAAAGGGGCTATCTGTGCTGATATCTGCTTCATTGGCTAACGATATCTTGTTGACCCCTTTGCCAAGTTTGGATCTATGCTTTCAAGTCAAGCGTCCGGTATGTTGTCTAGCGCCCTTCGTCGGCTGTGCTTCAGCTTAGGATTAGTCGCCCTGACAGCAAGCCCAAGCATCGCGGCTGAGCGCTTAATTGTGAAGATAGGTCCGTTGAGTCAGGCGATTGAGCTGAGCGATCTTGAGTCATTTGCGCGGACGGGGGACGTGCCGCCGAGTCTGCGGCTCTACGAAAGGGTGCTCTCGCCTCAAGTACGGCTCAGCTTGCAGCGAACGCTCGATCTCGATCCGCAGATGAGCGATCGCATCATTGAAGATTTGCTCAGATCTGCCAATGGCGAGCAGCTGCTCGACACCCTCTCAAATATTGCCCCTAACTTGAGCGTGCCTCAGATCCAGGCGGCGATTCGACTGGCCGCGAATCAGGCCGATGGCCTGAGTGTTTTAAGCATCCTGCGGGCAGTTCCCCAGGAGACGCTAGAAGTCAATCTCAGTGCAGCGATTGGCCTGATTTCTCAATTCAATATTTCCAGTTTAGAGAGCCGGTCACTCAGCGGCGTGCTAAAACAGGCGCTGCAGGTAGATGCGATCGCCCCACCCATTACCGATATCGATCCCACCGCCTTAGGCCCAGCGGTCGTTCGTCAGCGCACCTTAACGTTTAGAGATCTCGAGCGCCAGCGCGTGATCCCGGTAGAGCTGTACTGGAGTAGAGAGGGGCAAGATCTGTCGAAAGATCTGCTAGGCGCTGATGAGCACTCACCGCTGGTCGTGCTATCCCACGGGTTTGGCGCGGATCGCTATTTTTTAGACTACTTGGCTCAGCATTTAGCCTCCCACGGGCTGACGGTGATTTCGATCGAGCATCCCGGCAGCAATGTACAGGCGCTGATGAGTTTATCTGTAGACCCAGCCGTGGTCGAAACGCCTAGCCGGTTGCTCCCAGCCACCGAATTTTTAGATCGCCCGCGCGATGTCACCTTTGTACTCGATCAGCTAGAAGAATTTTCTCAAGGCAATTCTAATGATCGCAGCCTGTTTAATACTGAGGCGGTCACAGTTATCGGTCATTCTTTGGGTGGCTACACCGGGCTAGCGCTGGCAGGCGCGACATTGGATCTGAGCGCGCTACAAAACTTTTGTCAAAACATCCAGCCATTAGCGGTCTCTCCTGCGGACTGGCTGCAGTGCGCCGCGACCGAGCTGCCAGAGCAAACCGCTGATCTGAGTGATGGGCGCATTCAGCAGGTGATGGCCATGAATCCGCTAGTCGGTCAGCTATTTGGCGAAGCGGGCCTGTCAGCGGTAAAGGTGCCCACCCTGCTGCTGACAGGCACCCAAGATAGTGTGACGCCCACAATTGACCAGCAGCTCCGGCCCTTTACGCAGCTATCTGGGCCAGAGAAATATTTGCTGGCGGTCATTGGCGGGACCCACTTGAGCGTCGGCGATCCAGGCAACGTCAATCCGGCCTTGAGCGAGCTGCCTTTCATGTCTGAATTGCGGGGCGAGGAGACCGCTGAGCTGCGAGAGCTGCTAAAGGGGATTTCGCTGAGCTTTGTGCAGCAGAGTATGCCGCAAGCTGAGCAGTACCGGCCCTTTTTGAGCGCGGCCTACGTGCAATCGTTTTCGACCCCTGGGTTACCGCTACGGTTTGCAGAAGCACTCCCGAGCAGCATCCTCAGCTTGCTAAACCTCACAAATCGCCTATCGCTTCATACGCAGCCCGCGCTGGCCAGTAGACTGGTTGCGCTAGGCTATTTGAGAGTGCTCAAGAGCCAACCTCAGCTACAAAAAGCGATCGCGGTTCACTTGCAGGCGACTCAAACGGTGACTATGCTGCGATCGCCCCTTCCTTTTCTGGCTAGCCGCTGATAGCCAACCGCTGAAACATCTACCACTAATCGGCGCGGCCAGCGTTTTTTATCAACGTTTACGTTTCATCTCACTTCAAATTTGGCTCCAATCGGCGAGAGTTCTGCAAGAATGGAAGACTCAGTATCACCCACGCCTAAGAGCTGGAGAAAATCGCAATGCCGGATAATCGCAAAAGTCAGGTAGTCACCCAAGGCGTGCAGCGGGCTCCTAACCGAGCGATGCTCAGAGCGGTCGGTTTTCAAGATGACGATTTTAATAAGCCTGTGGTCGGCCTTGCGAATGGCTACAGCACCATTACCCCTTGCAACATGGGCATTAACACGCTGGCAATTCGCGGTGAAGCGGCCCTGCGTGAAGCCGGTGCGATGCCGCAGATGTTTGGCACCATCACCATTAGCGATGGCATTTCGATGGGCACTGAAGGGATGAAGTATTCCCTGGTCTCGCGTGAGGTGATTGCAGACTCGATTGAGACGGCCTGCACTGGTCAGAGTATGGATGGCGTGCTGGCAATTGGGGGCTGCGACAAGAATATGCCGGGGGCGGTAATCGCGATCGCCCGCATGAATATCCCTGCTGTATTTGTCTACGGCGGCACGATCAAACCTGGCCATTTAGACGGCGAAGATCTGACGGTAGTTAGCGCCTTTGAAGCGGTCGGTCAGTACAGCGCGGGCAAAATTGACAAAGAACGACTCGACGCGGTAGAGCGCCATTCTTGCCCAGGGGCAGGCTCCTGCGGCGGGATGTTCACTGCCAATACGATGTCTTCTGCGATTGAGGCGATGGGCCTGAGTCTACCCGGCTCTTCGACAATGGCCGCTGAGGACGAAGAAAAAGCGGTTAGCACTGAAAAGTCTGCCTTCGCTTTAGTAGAAGCTATCCGTCAGCAAATTTTGCCCAAAGACATTTTGACGCGTCAGGCATTTGAGAATGCGATGGCGGTGATTATGGCCGTCGGCGGTTCGACCAATTCGGTGCTGCATTTACTGGCGATCGCCCACACGATGGGTGTAGACCTCACTATCGACGACTTCGAAGCCATCCGCCTCAAAGTCCCCGTTTTCTGCGACTTAAAGCCCTCCGGCAAATACGTCGCCACAGATTTGCATAAAGCAGGCGGCATCCCACTAGTAATGAAGCTGCTGCTAAACGAGGGCCTGCTCCACGGCGATGCCCTCACTGTCAGCGGTCAAACCATTTCAGAAGTCCTGGCCGACGTCCCGGATCAACCGGCTGCCAATCAAGATGTCATTCGTCCATTCGACCA
>JBAUIB010000358.1:0-3106 GCA_049680585.1 Phormidesmis sp. | reverse complement strand
CGCTCAAGAAGCCTCTGGTATAAGCCGCAGCGATCGCATTCGCCGCCCAGTGATCGGCAGGCACATCGCTAGAGTCCAACGCTGTCACCAGCGCCGGTACCGCATTAGAGCCGCGTGCAGCCAGCGTATCTGCGGCGGTGCGTCGGACAGTCGGGTCATGACTGCTCAAAGAAGCGACCAGATCAGAAAACTCATCGACCTCGCTTTGATCAGTTGGGGTAGGGGGTTGAGAGGTCGGAGGAGTGGGCTGGCTAGCGACTGTCACAGTCGGGACGTAGGGAGAAGCGATCACTGCTGCGCGTCCGCTGTTAGCTAGGGCCTGATGAGCGATCGCCGCAATCTCTGCGCGAGTGGCGTTGCGCTGAGGGTTGAGCTGCTGCACAGTTGGATAGTTGACGACCAGCTGACGTGCGGTGGCGGTGGCGATCGCCTCTGTCGCCCAGTCCGGAATATTATTCCTATCGCTAAAAGCCGCCAGCAGCTCAGCGGTTTCGCCAGTTCGCTCCAGCCCTAATCCATTCGTCAGCGACACCAGCACCTCTAAGCGCGTAATCGGCTGATCTAGGCCAAAGGTGCCATCGGGATAGCCGCTCAAGAAGCCTCTGGTATAAGCCGCAGCGATCGCATTCGCCGCCCAGTGATCGGCAGGCACATCGCTAAACGTCACCGGCTCTCGGATCGCAGGCTGCGAAAAGCTCCCGCTCAAAATAGAGGCAAACTGCGCCCTGGTCATCTGCTCATCCGGGCGAAATGTGCCATCCGGGAAGCCGCTGATGATATTAGCATTGGTCAGCGACTGGACGTATTGATTGGCCCAGTAGCTACTCTGCACGTCGCTGAAGCGAGTCTGTGCGGCTGCCTGTGCGAATACAGGAGACGCAACAGACATCGCCATCGTTAACGTGCTGGAGAGAGCGATCGCAGTATTGACATAGTTATTTTGAGCAAACATGACGAAATCCTAGCCTTTTATAAAGACCCGCTAAAGCTGCTAGCAGACTATCCCATCAACATTAGTCGCGACCAGACGGCTAGGGCCGGTTAGCAATTTGGCCCGTCACTGCAAAGACAGACCATTAAGTGCTCATGAGCGGGCTTCGTCGGCTGTCGTTGCATTTGCCTGCAACTCTTCTAAGCTCACGTATTTGCGCGCTGCGCTGTGGGTCGCGGCCAAATCCACTGGCGGAGCGATGCCATCGTCGAGCGCTTCTTTCCACCGGGCCGCGCACAGGCACCACTTGTCGCCAGGTTTGAGCCCAGGAAAATTGTACGCAGGCTGCGGCGTGCTCAAATCATTCCCCTGCGCTTTTGTATAGCTCAAAAACGGCTCCGTGAGCTGCGCGCAGACCACATGCACCCCTCTGTCTTGCGGCCCCGTATTGCAAACGCCGTCGCGGTAAAAGCCTGTCATCGGTGCGGTGCAGCAGGTTTGAAGCTCGGTTCCCAAAATATTCTTAGCCTCAGCCATGAAATCACTCTCCTCCTTTTTTGTTGAACGCCTTTATTGAATGTCTTTATTGAACGCTTGGCCGCTTTATTATCCCTCTATTCCTTCGCTCGCGCCTCTCACCGCAGCCGCATACTGCGCGGGCACCAGCACCAAAAACAACACCCACCAAACCACAATCACACCTATCATCGGCAGTGTAATCCACAGCCTATGCAGCAGCAGCCAAGATCCGGTGGGAATCAACAGCCCCGTTAACACGATGGACCAAGGCTGGCACCACCAAGGCTTTGTTTGCCACATGGATTCAGAAAGCTGTTGTTTCTCTAGATTGCTATCAATCAAAGCGCACTCCTATGTTCTCTGGTCGTTTTTGACATCTAAGCTACCAGCCAAGCCAATAAGACTAGCGAAAAATCTCTACGGGCTCGATCTCATCGGCGGGCGTAAAGCCAAATATTTGAGCATAAAAAGAGAATTCAGCATCTAAGGCGCGTTTGATATTCTCTGCTTTGCGAAAGCCGTGCTGCTCTTGGTCAAACAGCAGGTAGGCAACTGGAATTCCTTTTGCTTTCAGCGCCTCTACCATTTTTTTAGCTTGATTGGGCGGCACAATCTTATCTTCTGAGCCCTGGAGGAAAATAATCGGACAGGAGAGCTGAGCGACCGCACCAATCGGCGATCGCTCCTCATACACCGCCTTTTTCTCCGGGTACGGCCCTACTAAACCATCCAAATAGCGCGATTCAAACTTGTGAGTCTCCTCTGCAAGGCTCCCCATATCGCTCACCCCGTAGTAGCTCGCCCCGGCTTTGAACACATCTCGAAACGTCAGCGCTGCTAGGGTTGTGTAGCCGCCTGCACTACCGCCGTCAATGGTGAGGCGATCGCCATCTGCTTTCCCTTGTGCCACCAGGTATTTTGCCCCGTTGACCACATCGTCCACATCCACAACGCCCCATTTGCCAACGAGTCGATTGCGATACGCTCGCCCATAGCCCGTACTGCCGCCATAGTTGACATCTAGCACTGCAAACCCGCGGCTCGTCCAGTACTGAATCGCCGGATTAAACGCGCTCGATGCTGCCGCTGTCGGGCCACCGTGCGTTTTCACCAATAGCGGCGGTCGCTCAACGACGGGCGCTTCATAGTCCTTATTCTGAGGCCGATAGTAAATGCCATAAGCATTCAATCCGCCCGTCGTCGGGAATGAAATCACCTCTGGCTCAGAGAGATAGCCGGGCTCGATCTCCAAGCTACTAGATTGTCTCAGCTCTGTTAGCGTATCTGTCGCCAAGTCAAGGCGCACCAGCACACTGGGCTTGGTCGTACTCGCCGCTAAGAACACTGCAAAGCCCCTGCCCACCTGCAAGCTGCCAATGCCGCTATAGGGCATCTCAACTTCATCCATCGCGCGCGCGCGGGTATCGAGTCGGGCCAGCCGCGTGATGCCCTCATAGATATAGCTGCAAATAATGCTGGTGTTATCTTCAAAGCCGTAGCTGCTCTGGCCAAAGTTCCACTGCGGGCCAGCAAACTCGGCTTCCATTGGGAAAAGGGGCTCACCTCGCTCACCTTCCCAGCGATACAAATTCCACCAGCCCGTAGCATCGCTAATAAAGTGCAAAGTCCCCGCCGGTGACCACTGCGGCTGACAGA
>JBAUIB010000357.1:0-6282 GCA_049680585.1 Phormidesmis sp. | reverse complement strand
GCTTGAGGCTGCTTTTCTTCGACGGTCTGGGCCTTGGGCAAGCTGCGCTCTAGTTCGCCCAGCGGTCTAGGAATGACCATCACTGAGTTGAGTTCGCCAATGCGCTCAGCTTCGTTCATGCCTGCTTCCACGGCGATTACCACGTTGGAGAGTGAGCCCTGAATAATAATTGTGCAGAGCCCTTCGCCAATGGTTTCATGAGAGAGCAGCGTAATTTCGGCTGATTTGGTCATCGCGTCAGCCGCACCGACCATCGCCGGAAAGCCTCGGGTCTCTAGCAGACCAATGGCACTGCCGCCCATCGACTGGCCCACCCCTTCGAGATCTTCTAGCCGAGCGGTAATCGGTAGAACCGCCTCCAGATTAGCCATTGGCCGAGGAATCATAGAGGAGGAAATAAACTGACCAAACTGCTGGGCAGTCTTTTCGCCTGCATGAACTGCCATCCGCACGTCGGCAACGCCGCCCCTGACAATGACGGTGCAGTGGCCGCCACCGGTCTTTTCGTAGCCGACCAAAAATACGTTGGCAGACTTCATCATGGCATCGGCTGTGCCAATAATCGCTGGGAAGCTCGTCGTCGAAACCATACCCAGCGCCGTATCGTGCAGCCAATTGCGGGCGGTTACGGTCGGCCTACGAAGGGGAGTAGCATCTGAGTGCATACGTTTAAGAAGAAGAGTGATCGTTCAGCGGCTGTCGGTTGGGAAACAGCGCTGAAATAAGTTCGTTCACCTGTGATTTGCCGGATACCTGATGGTTAGCGGCGGGCGCAGTGAGTGATGACGATCCATAGCCTGATTGTACGCCATTAGTTGAGGAGCCGTTGTGGGTGCCGTTCACTGACCCGTTGGTCTGATTCAACGGCTGGCTGAAGGGCTGATTGAGCAGCGGCGGCGGCACAAAGGTGCTGGACTGATCGCTGAGACTGGGAACCGATATGGGCTTAGGGCCGACTGGCCCCGGCTCGACAAAAGTATTTTTGAACGCTTCCGGTCGAGCACTGACTGGCTGAGGACTTTGCTGGGGGCGACTGTATCCGTTGCGTTGCGCTGCATCTGCCTGAGCGCCGATCAATGTGTCGGGTGGCAGGATGCTGTCAGCAGCTACGGACGGATTGATCAGCGTACTGCCTGCACTCACGCAGGCGTTTACACCAATAGTGCCCTTACCGACGACTAATACACTGGCTCCCAGACTGACGCCTGCTGAAATCGTCAGCACGCCTGCCCGAGATTGCACGCTCACGCCAGCGGCTAGACAGGCCCCTTTGCCGATCACAATGCGACTGCCCGAGGCTGCCTGTAAAACCACACCGGGAGCGATCGCCGCCGATTCATCAATAGTGACATCGCCCATTACGCAGTAATGGGTCGAGCTGACGAGAGTGGGTTCCCTTTGGGTCACGTTGGTTACAGGGTGCTGACAGTGACTACAGGTCGCTTATGGGCGCTGAATAGTCGTCTCTAAGACGCGGCGCTTGGCCTGCGTATCGACGCCGATTAAACGGACATATTCGCCTTGGTGACGGGCCAGCTGCTTGCCGAGCGCCGAGATCGCTTCAGCCGGACGGCGGGCATCAATTGCTTCGCCAGTCTTCCAGATGCCGCTACGATAGCGCCGCTTGTCAGCATACTCAACCGAGATGCGGTGGCCCTGGTTCACCAGCTGCGTGACTTGGTCCATCACTTTGGATTCTAGTCCGCCGCTGCTGCCGTTATTGCCGCCGTTACTGCTGCTGTAGCCGCTGCTGCCGTAGCCACCGCCGACGCGATCGCTGCTGTAGCCGCTGCTGCCGTAGCTGCTGGGCTGCCCGCGATAGGCCGGGTCGTCGTAGTGGGGCGGGTTGGCATTAATCGGGTCTGGGCCTGTCCCAGAAACCCCCTGGCCTGGTTTCTGAATCGTCATTTCTATGACCCGGCGTTTCTCTTTAGGATCGATGCCTACGAGCTTCACATAGTCATCTCTGTGCTGCGCTAGCTGCTTACCCAGTGCCGAAATCGCTTCAGCCGGACGCCTTGCGTTAATGGCCGCGCCAGTTTTCCAAATGCCGCTGCGATAGCGCCGCTTGTCAGCATACTCAATCGAAATTTTATGACCTTGGTTTACAAGCTGCGTCACTTGGTCCATCACCTTAGATTCCATGCCACCGCTGTTGTAATCGCTGTAGCTATTGCTGTTGTAGCTACTCGGCTGACCTCGAAACGCCGGATCGTCGTAGTGAGGCGGATTGGCATTAATCGGATCGACCCTATTCCCTGAGCGGCCCTGACGGGTGCTCTCTGGGTCTTGGCTAGGACTACTCTTCTTTCCGGGCTTTTGAACGGTCGTAGACGCGCCGCGAGTCTTCATCTGAGTATTAACGCTAAAGATGCGCACATATTTATCTGCATGTTGATCTAGGAAGCCCTGCAGTTGACTGATGGCGGCAGACTCACTGCCAGCCTTTAGCGAAGGCGCTGTTTGCCAAATGCCACTGCGATAGCGGCGTTTGTCAGCATACTCAATGCCTATTTTATTGCCGCTACGGACAATCTGACTGACGGCTTGAGCGACGTCACCATCTACCTTAGCGCTGCCACTGCTCCCACCATTCTGGCTATAGCTCTGATTTTGGCTGTAGCGACCAGACTGAGACTGACCTGCGCCGCTAGCGTTGGGTACAGAACTCGCTGAAACCTCAACGGGCTTGCCGTCTGCTCGTTGGATAGTGGTCGTTGCCGTCCGGCTTTTGGCTTGAGGATCAATGCCGAACATCCGGACGTATTCACCACTGTGCTCGTCTAGGCAGTGCTCCAAACGGGAGAAAACTTCTCTTTCGTTGTTGGACTCAATCGGAGAGCACACTTTCCATACGTTGCTGCGGTAGTGCCGTGGCCCGGCATGCTCTGTGCCGATAGAATAGCCGCTGTTGAGCAGATTGCGCACTTCTTGAACGACACCAGGAACCAGTCCGCTCCCTCCAGTAGAGCTACTATCGCTGCGATTGGAAGAATAGCCGCTCTGATTAGAGCTGCTGGCCCGACGAGAAGACGTCTGCGCATTCCCACTGGAGCGATCACCCTGGTGATCGCCGGGGCGCTGCACGGTAACCATGCCCACTCGACTCTTTGCCTTTGGATCAATCCCAAACATGCGGACATACTCGCCCTCATGCTCTGCTAAACACCGTTCTAGATCTGCAAATACAGCCTGTTCACGGGTGTCTTTGATCGGCGTGCAGGTTTCCCAGACACCGCTGCGGTAACGACGCTTATCGGCATGTTCCATACCGATGCGATAGCCCTGGCTAAGATACTGACGTACCTGCTGGACGATTTCTGGGGCGAGTCTCTGGGCTTGCATGGGTGCTCCTTCAGTGGCGTAGGACGGACGGGGGGACGAATAACTAGACGGGGTTTGACGAGACGCTCGTGAGTTAGTTGAGGGGGAGCGACTGTTGATCGGGACTAATCGCGCCTTAGCACGACGATTGGATCCTCTGACATTTCGCGGGGAACGAGTCTGAGCTGCACCCGTCGGCTGAGCGCCAACGGCGGCTACCCCAGTGATTTCTTTGGCAAGTTCTCGGTCTTCGGAACGAACATTCGGCAGCTGATCAGCCTCATACTGGCTCGTAATTACTCGGCCAGAGGGCACGCACTTACCGGGCGGGATCTCTACGTCTTGGACGAGCGCGTGCATCATGACCACGCAGCCATCGCCTAGTCTGGCATTGAATACGGTTGAGCGAAATCCTACAAAGCAATCATTGCCGATGAAAGCAGGGCTGTGAATGATGGCTTTGTGAGCGACGACAGTGCGATCACCCAGCCAAACAGAACAAGGATCGCGGCCGCTCATCACCTGAGCGCCAGCGATCCCTTCTACAATGACACCCGGTAGCAGCGCACAGCCAACGCCGACCGCAATGGACGCTCCGGATTCAGCGGTGACAGCTACACCGGGTGCAACCGTGGTTCCAGATCTGATATGCACGTCGCCCTCTATCAGCGAGAACTCATGCACATCAGCAGAAGGATGCACTTGCGGATTTGCCATTAGGGTTAACCTTGGAATAGCGGGAGTCGCCTCTTGGGCTATCATTTGCCCTCACCCCTCACCTAAAGTCTTCTCGTTTGTCGTAAAGCAGGCCAGAATCTAAGCTGACAGTATCAACAATGGCGATAATGGCCGCATCAACGGGCCGCTGATTGTAGCCCTGCTGCTGACGCGCCGCACTCCCTCGACTCACCAGCACCCATTCGCCTACACCAGCTCCGACAACATCAGCAGCCACTTCATATTCGTCTTGGAGATCGCCTGACTCTTCAATAAGTTGAACAAGCAGGAGTTTGACCCCTCTAAGACTGTCATCTTTAACGGTACTGACGACAGTACCTCTGACCTTTGCTAGGCGCATAGAGCTTACTAGTAGCGCTTGTTTGCGCTAGCGTTATCTCCCGTAAGGACGGATGCCGCTCACGCTCTCACGAAACTGCTCGACCGCCTCGGTGTAGCGAATCGGCAGCACGAACTCCAGGTTTTCGTGGGGACGCGCGATGATGTGGGTCGACAGTACCTGACCGCCATTGACTCGCTTGACGTTTTCCACGCCAGCCGCCACAGACGCCTGCACTTCCGAAACATCACCCCGAACGATTACTGTTACCCGACCGCTACCAATCTTCTCGTAGCCAACTAGCGTTACACGAGCCGCTTTCACCATTGCGTCTGCCGCTTCAACAACGGCGGGGAAACCCAGCGTTTCCACCATACCTACTGCAATTGCCATATTTTTTTCCTAAAAACAAGATTGAAACAACAAACCTGACGGGGCGAAAATTGAGAAAGTCGCCGAGCATCTCACACTATCGCCTGTAGCACCCGTCATCACCCGATGACGCGATTGTCGCGACGTTTAGACGTAGCTATGATCGAAACTGTTCGACCGCTTCGGTGTAGCGAATTGGCAGCACAAACTCCAGGTTTTCGTGGGGACGCGCAATGATGTGAGTGGAGAGGACTTCACCGCCGTTGACCCGCTTGACAGACTCAACCCCTGCGGAAACAGACGCTTGAACCTCAGAAACATCGCCCCGAACGATCACCGTCACACGACCGCTCCCGATTTTCTCGTAGCCTACTAGCGTCACGCGAGCGGCTTTAACCATAGCGTCGGCCGCTTCAACGACTGCGGGAAACCCCTTTGTCTCAATCATTCCAACAGCAATAGGCATTTCGTCGAAATCTCCTTCAAAATAATAAGGCTAACTACAGGCTGAATTTCTGATAGAAAGGTCCTAGTTTTAACCGCTCTGCTTGATCATCCACATGAGAGATCCCTATCGACAGAGGGCCAAAGCTGCTCACTTCAAATTCAGCTATTTTCAAATCTGATCTCAAACCTGAAAATCATCAGACAAAATTCGTTAGGCAAGCTTTGCGTAACTCCTGCGTCATAACTCAGAATAAAGTGACGTCGCCGCTTTGACAATATAAGCGTCAATGATTGCTGCTAATAGCGCGCATTATTAAAACTTATGTGGTAATTGTTGCTAATTGTGTTTAAAAGTAAATCCAGGTTAAGCGGGCCGGGAGGCTTAAGTAGTTGCGATCGCCGCTCTGGCAAACCAGTCGAATGAGTGGAAATTGGTGATGTGCCAGGGCTTCTCTAGGCTAGAGAGGAGCGTCTTATGAGCGATCCCCAGTCATCAAGCGTCCGAGAGATAGCAGTGCGATCTACTGGGAACAGCCAGAGGCAGGGGGCCGCTAGTCAGGTAATATTAAACAAATGTGAGATCGCTCACATCCCGTCACCCTAACCGGTTACTTGCCTCGAAACCCAAATGAAGCACGCCTATCGATTGGCTATTCAGCCTATTTTATTCAGAGCGTTAAGGCAGTTTCTATTCGTTGCTATTAATGATTTTTAGTGGCTTTCAAGTGCTCTCTAAACTCTTATAAGCTCTCAACAAGTTAGGGCACTAAATTAGGAGACTATTGCCTTTTGTTAAGGCGTCTTTTCTATCTTCTGACTTTTCGTATCTTGAAGTTTAGTTGTTTAGTGTTGTCTGCGCTGTTGTCGGGCGTTGATTGGGCGCTGCTGGAGCTAATTTGATCGTTTTCGATTGCCTTTTTCGATTGCCTTTTTCAATAATCTGTTGAAGTGCCCGTGATGCAGTTTTTTATTCAGTGGAGTTGGTTGATTCCGATGTACGGCCTCGTGGGATCGCTGCTGGCGCTTCCTTGGGCAACTCGGCTGATCCGCCAGACCGGGCCTCGTCCCGCCATGTATATCAA
>JBAUIB010000356.1:0-49610 GCA_049680585.1 Phormidesmis sp. | reverse complement strand
GTACAGACGGGCTCACCCATTGGCGAACCGCTCGAAGGCCATGAGGCTGAGGTCCAGTCGGTGGCGTTTAGCCGTGATGGAGAGCGCCTCGTCAGTGGCAGTCGGGAGAAGATGCTGCGGCTGTGGGATGCGCAGACAGGCTCACCCATTGGCGAACCGCTCGAAGGCCATGAGGCTGAGGTCTGGTCGGTGGCGTTTAGCCCCGATGGCCAGCAGCTCGTCAGTGGCAGTGGCGACAGGACACTGCGTCTTTGGGATGCACAGACGGGCTCACCTATTGGCGAACCGCTCGAAGGCCATGAGGCTGAGGTCTATTCGGTGGCGTTTAGCCCTGATGGAGAGCGGCTCGTCAGTGGTAGTCTCGACGGTAATCTGCGGTTGTGGGATGCGCAGACGGGCTCACCCATTGGCGAACCGCTCGAAGGCCATGAGGCCGAGGTCCATTCGGTGGCGTTCAGCCCTGATGGAGAGCGGCTCATCAGTGGTAGCGGCGACTTTGCGCTGCGTCTTTGGGATGCACAGACGGGCTCACCTATTGGTCAACCGATCAAAGAGCATAGGAACACAGTCACTTCGGTGTCATTTAGTCCTGATGGACGGCGGCTTGTCAGTGGCAGTCTCGATGGTAATCTGCGGTTGTGGGATGCGCAGACGGGGATAGCAATTGGCGAACCGCTCGAAGGCCATGGAGAATGGGTCTATTCGGTATCATTTAGCCCTAATGGACAGCAGCTCGTCAGTGGCAGTGGCGACAGGACACTGCGTCTGTGGGATGTTTCTCCAGCAGCTTGGATGGCTCTGGCTTGCAGGCGACTACAGTATCATCCCCTGCTAAACCAGCCCGAAACCATCACCAATGACCCAGAATTTCATGAGGTGGCTGCTCGCAGCAGAGCGGTCTGCCAAGAGCGGGGGTGGGGGCATCCAACTCTTTCCGGGCAGGTTTCCACTCCCTGGGTTGATCGCATTATCAACCGCATCGCCATCGCATTCGGTCGATAAAAGTGATCAGCACTATGCTCAGCTACCTGTGTCCGATTGAGGAAAGGAATAGAAAGCCGAAGCCTTGATTGCACAGCTGTAAGACTTTGCTTGGCAGCGTGAAACACCTTTTGCAAGCGCGTGAGGCTTGGTTTTGATGCGCGAATCTTTGCTCTCCCGGCTACGAGGCTTTATTCCAGAGCGTGAACCTTTTGTGACATTGATGAAAACAAAGGATGCAGCGGCAAAACAAAAGGATACACAGGCAGAATGAAAGATGCTCTTACTTGGTAAAGTGCTGTGATGCCTTCACAATGCGTCGCGAGCATCCCTTCCCTTTCTCGCCCCCTCCAGACTCATCCTGGCTTCACCGAAACCCTTCCATTCCTCTCACAACCTTAATAAAACAATAGCGGTATCTTTTTTTACCCTGGGCAATCTGCCTTTAGGCGAGACAAACAAAGAGTGAGTCTCCACTTTGCCTTGCTGCTGTCACCTTATTTACCCTATTAGAGGCCATCTGATTATGACTACCGTTGACTTCTCCCGCCGCATTGCAGCCAAAACCCTCAGCGCCGATGTTGTGTCCTACCACGGGCTAGCCACCATCCCCGACTACATTCCCACACGCGCCGAAGCCACACCTGAGGGCATCCAAGCCGCCTACGATACCATGCTAGAAAAGCAAAAAAGAGAAGCTGAAGCTGTTGCCACAGTGAAAGCCGCAACCGATGCCAGCCGTCAGGCCGAAGTAGAATTTCACGCAGCCATCCTGGCGATGAAAGAGTCCGTCCGCGGACAGTTTGGCTCCAACAGTGACGAAGCCCAAGCGATCGGCTACAAGAAAAAGTCCGAGTACAAGCGCCCCCGCCGCCGTAGCGCTTAGTCGCCACGCGCGATCGCTTCTGAGCACTAGAGACAATTCAACCTCTACAGCCTATGCAAGAGTCTCCAACAGAGTCTTCATAGGCTTTTTTTATTCAAGAATTCCAACCAAGATGCGTAAGAGATCCTCTAGATCAGCCGGAACACAATAAAGATCAAGATCTTGAGTAACTTCTCTCGTCTGACGATGAAACTGTCCAAACTGCCAGATGTTGCCGGTTGAAATCGCACCCCAAATATTACGTCAATATCACAGCCTGTTCTGTAACGAATGTCTACCCCGCCGCCGTAGTTCTGTTTTGTCTTCGTAGCGCCACTGACATAGGGCTAGCATTTTACCTCAGCACCCAGCCGCTAAAATTAAAACAACCATCTGACGGATCAACCCATGACAGCTCAGACAACACTCCCCATCCTCACCCAAACTCCAGCAGAGCAGCGCGTTTATCTAGAAGGTGTCAGTTGGCAGCAGTACGAATCCTTGCTCTCTACCCTCGGCGACGACTTTCCCGCCCTGCGTCTGAGCTATCTGTGCGGCACCTTAGAAATTATGACGAACTCCCCGCTTCACGAAGAGCTAAAATCCATCATCGGTATGCTCATCGAAGCCTACTTTCAAGAAACCCGCACCCGCTTTCATGCCATTGGCTCAGCCACCTTCCGCAGCCTCTCGCAACAGCGCGGCCTAGAGCCCGACGAATGCTACTGTATTGGAGAAAAGAAAGACCTGCCAGACCTTGCCATTGAAGTTGTTTTGAGCAGCGGTATCGTCAATAAACTTGAAATCTATGAAGGTTTAGGCATTTCTGCAATATGGGTATGGGAAGCGGGAGCCTTTACCCTTTATCATCTGCGGCCAACCGGATATGAACAAATCTCTCGCAGTGAGCTTCTCCCGAACTGCAATATTATCCAACTCGCCAGCTACGTCAAGCCCCAAGACCAATTTGACGCCGTCATGAACTATCGAGACGCCCTCAGCAAACAAGCCTAAGCAAAATCATGACCTACACATCGATCCGATACAAAACCTACGCTGGAGTATTTGGCTTCCGATCTAGGGCCGGACGGTAACTTTCGGCTGTTGAGCAACGGAGAGGTCATCAAATTGCCGCCAGAAGATTGGTCAGAGCATCTGCTACTGAGATCCAGGTTCATCCGGTTGGGGATGGCTGGGTGAATCGGGAACCGGATGTGATGGTGCTACGACCCGAGCACATCGAGCTGATGGCGACTACGAAGAAAAGCACAATACTGTTTGGTATGCCTGCCCCTGCTTTTGTTGCCGAGGGGGTGAGTCCGGGCGGCGAAAATAGCGACAACTATCGACGCGATTACGAATGGAAGCGACAGCAGTATCAAGATTTAGAAATTCCAGAATACTGGATCATCGACCGTCACCGACAGCAGGTAACGGTCCTGATTTTGCAAGCGGGCGTGTATGCAGAGCAGGTCTATCGAAATGCTCAGCCCATCCGTTCAAAAGCCTTTCCTACATTTATACTATCGGCGGCTCAGCTGTTAGCAGGTGGCCTGTAAAGCGCTGAAACTAGCCGTAGAGTGAGCGGAGACGGCAAGTTGCGCATATTATGAAATTTCCGGACACGAGAAAACATATGGCGACAGCTCCAAACACCAACAGCCCAGAAACTAACCGTTCAAAAACCAACCATTCTCAAACCGGGCATTCTCCTGCCATTTTTATCAATGGCGAGAAGTATCCGCTGCCCGAACCCGTCATTAAGAACATTGAGAAGGTGATCGGGCTGCAGGCTGATCAAGAAAGCCACTTACCGATCCATGAGCGCGTTTTGGTAAAAGTCGCTCAAGCCTTTGGTCGTCCTCAGTTTCTATACTGTCAGATCATATTTTTAGCCGTGTGGTGGACCTGTAGCCGCTTAGCAGAGGCTCGCCTAAATGCCTGGAATGTGCCCCTGCTAGATCTGCGCGGGCAAGCGATTGATGTGGCTTCTCTGCTGATTGCGACCGGGGTGCTGGTGCGCCAAACCCGTCAGGACAAAATTTCTGAGCAGCGATCGCACCTCATGCTCCAAATCAACCTGCTCAACGAACAAAAAATTGCCAAAGTCATCGGCCTGATAGAAGAGCTGCGCACAGACTCACCCGATATCGAAAATCGCTACGACTGGGAAGCCGATATCATGCAAAAAGCCACCGATCCTCAAGTCGTGCTCGACATCATCGAAGAGAACTTAGAGCATTGCCAAGAGCAAGGCATATTAGAAACCGAGAGTCATCTAGCGTCAGCCGAACAGCCGGATGACGCGCCAGATGAGGCAGTGGATCTGCCCCACAGCTAGTCATCTGTGACCTCGACCCGTTTCCAGGCGATATCGGGCAATGTGTTAGATGCGGCGGCGAGTGCTTCCTCCCAGTACTCACGGATTTTTTGCAGGTAGGGGTCATCTTCTTGCAGCTGCACTCGGTTACGAACCTCCAGCGCATCGGTTTCGTACAGCACCATATCAATCGGCGGACCCACCGAAATATTTGAGCGCATGGTCGAATCAATCGAAAGCAGCGTTGTCTTCGCCGCCCGCTCTAGCGGGGAATCGTAGCTAACCGTTCTATCTAGAATGGGTTTGCCGTATTTGGTCTCACCGATTTGCAAAAACGGGGTTTCTGGTGTCGCTTCGATAAAGTTGCCCTGACTGTACACCAAGTACAAGCTAGGTGCCTCTCCCGAGATTTGGCCACCAACGATGAACGTGCTCTGATAGTCAATGCCGTCTTTCTCTAGCCAGGGCCGCTCCTTGTCTTGAATCTGGCGCATTTTATCGCCGATATAGCTAGCAATCTCGTGCAGCGAACCAATGCTATGTAGACTCATTTCTGCGCCGATGCTAATATCTCGCTCTAGGCTGTGAATCACTGATTGCGATGTCGAGAGGCTACCGGCTGTGCAGAGGATAATCACGCGATCGCCCGGCACCGAAAAATCAAAGAGCTTTTGATACGAAGAGATATAGTCTACCCCGGCGTTAGTCCGTGAATCAGCCGCAAAAACCAGGCCCTTTTCGACTGCAATGCCTACGCAATAGGTCATAGAATTAGACTGTAGAAGAAAGCACACAGAGCGTAGCAGAAACAGACGGCTTGCGCTTAATGAATTGGGCATAGATTTAGCAGAGCAATGAAAATCTAGGCCAAACGTCCAGAACTAAACACCTACAATTACAGAGGACACTCATGGCTGACGCACTGGCTTACAAGTATGAACTGAGCCCTCATCAGGTTCTTTACATCGCAGCTCAGGGCACCGTCACCACCGTGACGATACACACTAGCGGCCACGGCCAGCAGCAGCAAAGCAGCAATCAGTTTTCAACCGGCACTTGGACAAGTGCGCCGCAGCTCTACCCGCTCGATCAAGGCTGTGTGGTAGCGATCGCTACCGCCAACGAAACCTACTACCTGCAAATCCAAGGCGGCCAAAGCCAAATGAGCCAAGGCGCGATCGCTCCTCACCTCGCCGCCCAGCTCAACCAAACGCAGCCGCTGACAATGGAGCCCACCGACACCATACCCACTGCCTCAATGCCGCCGATGAAACCAATGGCACCGATGCAGATGCAGCCCATGCAGCCCATGCAAATGCCCCCCATGCAGATGAGCAGCAACCCGATGGCCATGTCAATGGGCAATATGGCGATGAGTATGGGCCAGATGAGCCCAGATCAGGCGGCTTCAGACCAAGCGGCTTCAGATGCAGAAAGTACGGTGGCGGAATCATCCCAAAAGGTAAAGCGCTTTTGCGGACAGTGTGGGTCGGCTGTTCAGCCCAGCGATCGCTTCTGTGCGTATTGCGGCGATCGCCTAACGTGAGAAAATTACCCGCGTACCTGTAGAGCCCATTGCCCCCGTGACTAACCTCAGCGTAAACCTCAACAAAGTAGCGATGCTGCGCAATGCCAGGCCGCTAGCCATTCCCAACGTGGTAAAAATGGGAGAGATTTGCATCGCCGCCGGAGCCCACGGCCTGACGGTCCATCCTCGCCCTGACGAGCGCCACATTCGCCGCAGCGATGTCTACGATTTGGCCGCACTGCTCAAGCGCCATCCCACCATCGAGTACAACATCGAAGGCAATCCGCTAGAGTCTCCCTTTATGGACATCATTCGCGAGGTGCGCCCCGACCAGTGCACGCTAGTGCCGGACGACCCCACGCAAAATACCTCCGACCACGGCTGGGATGTCGCCAAAGACAGCGAAAAGCTCAAGCCAATTGTGGATGAACTCACGGAGCTAGGCTGCCGGGTGAGCTTGTTTATGGACCCGGATATTGAGCAGATTAAACGCGTACCCAGTTTGGGATGCGAGAGAATTGAGCTATACACAGAACCCTATGCCACGGCCTATAGAGAAGGCAAAGGCGAGGAGAGTTTTGAAGTGTATCGGCAGGCAGCCGTCTGCGCGCAAGAAAATGGGCTAGGCGTCAATGGCGGCCACGATTTGAACTTAGAGAACTTACCTAGGTTTCGAGAGATTCCGAACTTGCTGGAAGTCTCCATTGGCCATGCGCTGACAGCAGATGCCCTAGAAATGGGGTTTGCAGCGGCGGTAAGAGCGTATTTAAAGGCGCTGGAAGCATAAAGCAAAACGCCATGTAGGCTGAAATACGGGTCGAGTCGGGCTGCTCATATGCTACGTCGTCAGTCTCCTTGCGGCCAAAAGGTCGGGTGCACAAGCTGAAAGCCGGTGCTTTTGAGCTTTGTGTTGGAAATGCGGACGTTGTGAGGGCGACTGCTTGGCTGGGTTTCATCCCAGGTAATAGGAGCAAGGTTGGCGCGATCGCACACCTGATCAATCAATTCTCTCCGGGTCGGAATCTCATCTTGCACTACGTTGTAAATGCCAGCTAGCTGCCGCTGACGTGCCCAGTCAATCGCGCCCACAATATCGCTGAGGTGAACCCAGTTTGCGCCCTCTTCGCCCTTGCCAGGCAGTGTCTTCCCCGATAGGCAAGCGTAGATGTCTTCTACCGTTCTACCTGGACCATAGATGCCGCCTAAGCGCAGGATGCAGATCTTTCTTTGAGGGGTCGTGGCGGCTAGCAGCGTTTGCTCTGTTGCTTCGATGATTTTGCCATTTTCAGTCGCGGGGGTGGGTGGCATGGTCTCGGTGACCCAGACACCACCCTGTTGACCATAGACTGAGCAGGTGCTGGTATAGATCAGCTGCTCTACAGGCGTGTCAGGCAATACCTCGGCTAGGGTTTGAGCGGTGCTGAGATAGGTCTGGCTGTAGCTGCTGCCTCGCTTTGAGCTGACGCATAGGAGAACGGTGGTGCGATCGCCCAGCACAACTCTCAGCTTTTGCGCATCTGTTCCTTTCAGCACCTCTACGTGATCGAGCACGGGCTTCAGCTCACTCACCCGCTCGGGGCTTGTAGTTGTTCCTAAAACCTCTAATCCCTGTTCTTTCCACCGCTTGGCAACGCACTTGCCGACATACCCACAGCCAATAATGGCAGCTTTCATAACGTAATTTTCCAGCTTTCAGACATTAGCTCAGTGTAAGGGAAGAGAGGGCCTGTCAGTATCACCTGCCTAGATGGTAACGGGAGAATCGACGTAAATGGTGGGATCTTCTACGGTGAATTTGATGTTGTACTCTAATAGCTCTCTGGAGATCGTGTCGTTAGCGAGCTCTAGCAATCGCTTACGTAGCTGAATAGAATTTTCGTTCGAGCCTAAAATAAAGAACGTCACGCGGGCGCGGGTGCCAGGGCGACTGTCGAGATCAAACAGGCTGACTTTGGTGCTGCCTGGATCAATGCCGAATAGTGAATCAGTGCTTTGCTTAACCACTTGCTCTACGAGCGATCGCTCTCGCTCTTCCAATATCCGCACAAAGTCGAGATAGAGCAACACCATCACCTTTTTACCGCGCGTAATATTTTCAATATCTAAATTGGCCATAATCGAATTGGGCACGATCACCACCGTACTTTTGGCCGCAGTGCGCAGCTTGGTTGAGCGCAGCCCAATTGATTCAATCCGGCCATAAACATCTTCGGCGTGAGGGTTAAGGGCTACGCGGATATGATCACCGGGCACAAAAGGCTTATCGAGATAGAGCACAATGGTCCCTAAAAGCTGTTCCAATGTTTTTTGAGCGGCAAAAGCGATCGCCGCACCGCCAATGCCAAATCCAGCCAGCAGGCCAATTAGGCTCACGCCCTGCTGCTGGGCAAAGGCCACGACGGCGATCAGGCCAATCGTGACATTCATCAGCGTCTCAACCACCAACAGCATTTCATCAACTTCTAGATTGAGCTTGCGCACCAAGTCAATGCCATAGATGCGAACAAACTGGCGAAACAGCCGTGAGGCTAGCCAGGCTAAGCTGATGACAACGGCTAGGGTGGTAAAGAAGCTGAGAAATTCGTAAATTCCAGCGTATTCTTGCAGCCAGTTCAAGCTGAGCGAAATCAGCACAAACGTACCGGCGGTGCGGAACAAAGGTTCAATCGGGCCAATAAAGTTTGTGTAGATATCAGCAACTTTATCAGAGGCGATGCGGTGTAAAGTGAGTCTTACCAGCGCGGGTGTGTAGCGCCCAACCACCAGCGAAACTAAAATAGAGAGTGAGAATAGCCCCAGCCGCAGTCCTAAGCGAATCAAGAAAAGCCGGGTTTCTCCATCGAACTGAAAAACCTCTTTTAGCGTTGGGATAAGCGTGTCCATAGATAGACTTGACAACATATATAAGAAAGCGAGCTAGATGGTAATCGGAGAATCGACGTTGATTCTTTGTTCTTCAATGTCGAAGCTGATGCCAAACTCTTTGAGCCGCGTAGAGATATTGCGGCTGGCAATATCGAGTAGCTGACCGCGTAGATCCATAGAGACTTCGCCAGAGCCTAGAATGAAGAAGGTGACTTGAGCACGGGTCTCAGAGACGGTATCAGAAACCGTCTCTGATGCATGCTCTGGGTCCATAAATGTAATGTCGGTGCTGCGTGAGTCGATTCCGAAAAGACCCTGCGTGCTGTCTAAAATAACCTGTCGAATTAGCGCCCTTTCGTCGTTGGCGATCGCCCGATAAAACCGCAGATAAATAATCGACATCACCTTTTTCGCGCCGGTAAAGTTTTCGATGGTGATCTGGGTGAGCATGTTATTCGGCACGATAACCAGCGTCCCTTTGCCCGAGGTGCGAATTTTGGTGGAGCGCAGGCCAATCGATTCGACCTGGCCGAAGGTGCCATCGGGCAAGCCAATGTAGTCATCGATGACAAAGGGGCGATCAATATAGATCACGATACTGCCCAAGATTTGCTCTAGGGTTTTTTGGGCAGCAAAGGCGATCGCTAAGCCGCCAATGCCCAAGCTAGCCACCAAGCCAAGCACATTGATCTGATGGGTTTGGCCAAAAATTAATGCAACGATCACCGCACCGCCAAGCACGGTTGTAACCTTGCCTAAAAGCAAAAGCTCGCTATTGATTTTTCTGCCTTCTCGGACAGCCGTATTTAACAGGTAAACATCAAAAAAGAACTTAGATAGCCGAAAAACTAGCCATAGAATCAGCCCACCTACAGCCAGGCTAAGCGGAATCTCTATCAGCGAATAGAACTTTTTTCTCGGGAGAAAGAAGGTAACAAGTAGGTCAACCGTGGTCAGCGCAATGGCGATCGCCAGCAGACTCTGCTGTGGTTCGATCACTTCAGCGTATATCGTCTTAGGCCCTTGCAAACGCTCGAAGAGAACGCGAAAGACGGCTGGGCCTATCCGCAGAGCGATCGCCGTCATGGCAACCGTCAGCGTGATGGCAAACCCTAGCTCTAGTTCTGCCTCGCCAAAGCCACCTAAAGCGGCGTCCAACATAAAGTATCTCCTCCCATCTGCTTGATCTACAGGATTACACAGAATGCAAGCTATTTTTGATTTGATATATAGCGTGTATCGGATGCATACTCTGTGAGCAGGCAAAGCCTACGATACACGCTAGTCACTTGGATGACGGGGGTACCGGCGGGAGGGCTGATGGAGCGGGCTCAGCATGGCCCTTCATCTCCTCAATTTCTAACAGGCTGACAATCGTACTGGCTACCGGAATCGAGAGAAAAATACCCAGCACGCCTGCCACCCGCGCCCCCACAATCAGCGCAAAAAACATCACAACCGGATTTATATTCAGCGAGTCTTGCATAATGCGCGGCATCAGCAGATTTTCTTCCACCTGCTGCAGCACGATGCAGATCAGCGCAGACTGTATCGCCAGACCAACGCTTTGAGAGAGTAAGAACAACATTACCAGGCCGATACCCAGCGTTGCCCCAATGCCCGGAATCAAGTCAAACAGCCCGGCGACGACCGCCAGCGTCAGCGCATAGGGCACATCGAGAATTAAAAACACCAAGAAAGTGGACAGGCCAAAAAAGACAGACAACAGCAGCCGACCCCAGAAAAAACCCAATAGGCTCTTTTGAATCGTCTGCGTCACCCGAGCCCGATGCTCAGGTGGCACGGCCTTGAGCAGCCAACGCCAGATCTGCGCGCCGTCGAGCAGCATAAAAAAGGTCACAACTGCAATCAAGATGCCGTGCAAAAAGTTGTTTAGCAGGGTCTGCAAGAGTCCGAGTCCTGCCCCCAACAGCCCGACCGTTTGATCGCGTAGCTGAGCCCCGAGCGACTGTAAATCGACCTGTAAATTCCATCGCTGAAACCTGTCCTCTAGCCCTTCTATGCGAGGAGTCAGAGAGGTCAGGAAGTCAGTCATGTTATCAATCAGGGGCTGACCCTGAGAGACGACCGCCAGCCCAATTGTCGCGACGAGGCTGCCGATCACGATGAGTGCTACCAGAAACACAGTGATCGCGGCAACATTATGCGGCACATATTGCCGCAGCCAGCGCACCGGATGGCTAAGTAAAAAGGCCAAGATTGTTGAGATGGTAAAAATGACCACCACAATTTCAAAGTAGTGGAGAACTTCAATCGCAGCCCAGCCACAGGCAAACAACAACAGGTATCTCAATAAAGCGGAGGTGCTGAGATATCTCCACAGCAGGTGGCTTTGCATAGGCGATCATCTATTTGGGATCGTCGGAAACAGCAGGTGAAGGCAGCGATGAATCCTGTACGAGCACATAGGGCTGCACGATTAGGGAGGTGAAGCGCTTGTTGTCGCTGCTCCAGCGGGCAAGCTGCTCGGCGTTGGGCTTGAGGATGAGCTGTTCGGTAATCCAGTGTTCTACGGCTTGGGTATTATCAGTGGCGATCGCTACCCCCACTGTCGCCAAATCCAGGTTAGGATTCACCACCACGACCGCATCGCGCTGTACATGCGGCTTCAGCCATTCCCACTGCACAGGCCCCATCATGCTTTTTAGCTCTGCGTGCAAATCTTCTGCCATCGCCTCCGCCCTCGCGTCACCCCTCGCTCGTTTACGCTGATGCTGACGCCGCTTGCGCTGATTGCCAGCTCAACCCTTTAATTCATATTAGCGTCTCCTACCGCCCCATCTCATGCAGCGCGTGAATTTCATCTGCGCAGCGCTGGGTCACCGCTCGCAGTCCGTCTTTGTCTTTAGCAGTAGTGGGGGGGGCAATCGGCTCGCCAATCCGAACCGTCACCGCACTCGGCCTAGGTACCGCTGAGCCTTTATGCAAAATTTCTTGTGTTCCCCACAAGCTCACTGGCAGTAGGGGGACCTGAGCTTTAGCGGCAATCATTGCCGCCCCCAGCTTAGGCTCAGGAATACGACCATCAGGCGTGCGCACTCCCTGTAAAAAAATGCCCACTGCCCAGCCCGCTTCTAGCTGCTGAAGGGCAGCGCGAATGGCACTGCGATCCGCCGAACCGCGTTTGACCGGATAGGCGCCATAGGCACGAATGGCGGGGGCCAGTACCGGCACTTGAAACAGCGAATCTTTTGCCATAAACGACACGGGTCGCCTGAGACAGTTTGACAGCAGCGGCGGATCGAAATAGCTGGCGTGATTGGCCACGACGATCAGCGGCCCCTCCATGGGTACCTTCTTAGCCCCGTAAATGCGCCCACGGAGGTAAGTATTCAGAACCGGGCTAACGACCGACCATTTAAACAGGTGGTAGAGCGCAAGGCTAATGAACGGTTCACGATTTTGGGCCATCTCAGCATCACCACAGGACTGCCCAAATCTTTGCATATTTTCCGGCTCTGAAACTCCTTTATTACGCGTGGCGCTCGATGAAGTGCAATTGCAACAGAATATATCCGCCAGAATGAACAACATGAATGCAGGCGCGCTTTATGGAACCGCACGTCAAAGCCACATACATCTAACAATTTCACAAGGGTAATGCGAAAAACATTCTCGTCGGTGATACCTGCGGGCCTCGGCAACAGTGACAAACAACAAAGCAGTTGCTTTAGCGAAGCCCGACATATATTTAGGGCGTGTATTCATCGAGAGGCTTCTACCGGATATGCCCCCGGTCGGACTGATAGCTCGACGGTTTGTCCTGATCGATTCAGCGTCATTGCGATCGCATTGCCCACCGCCGTAGACTCCACCAGCCGCTGTACAGTATCTGCCTCCGCAATCGACTGCCCGTTCATCGACAAAATCACATCGCCGACTCGCAGGCCCGCCTGAGCCGCTGGCGAGTTCCGCACTAGGCCCAAAATGACAACCCCTGAATCGGCTTGCAAACGGATACCCGCCCGCGAGTCAGCGTTGATTTGCTCTCTGAGAGCCGAGGTCAAGGTACGCATCTGAATGCCGAGATACGCGTGGTCTACTCGGCCTCTAGCCACTAGCTCATCGGCGATCGCCCGCGCCTGATTAATCGGAATCGCAAAGCCTAAGCCCTGAGCATTACCGATAATTGCCGTGTTCACCCCAATCACTTCACCGCGCTCATTCAGCAGCGGCCCGCCTGAGTTGCCAGGGTTAATCGCCGCGTCGGTTTGAATAAACTGTACACGCTTATCGGGCACGCGAATTTGGGCGCTGGTGCGGCCTGTGGCGCTGATGATCCCAGCCGTGACCGTATTGTCTAGCCCCAGCGGATTGCCGATCGCGATCGCCCATTCACCCGGTCGCAGCGTATCCGAATCGCCAATCGAAACCGTCGGCAGATTGGTCGCATCCACCTTAATCACCGCAACATCCGTCAGCGGATCTTCACCCACGACTTCGCCGCGTAGCTCCCGGCCATCTTTCAAGGTCACCGTCACCCGGTCGGCCCCTTCTACCACATGGGCATTCGTCAAAATGGTGCCATTGGCATCGAGGATAAATCCTGAACCCGTGCCGCGCTCCACTCGCTGAGCGGGCTGCTCCGGAATACCCTGATCGCCAAAAAACTCGCGGAAAAAAGGATCATTAAAGATGCCTGGACGGCGGCTAGTCGTCACCGTCCGAGCAGAGTTAATTCGCACCACAGCCGGGCCAACTCGCTCTACCGCCGTCGCAATAAAGTTAGCACCCCCCACCAGACGCTCTGTCCCAGTAGCTTGAGCGAGCAGCTGCGGCCCATCTGGATCTTCTAATAAAAGCCCCTCGCTCACCGGCCCCTCAAATAATGGCGATTCCGCCTGTAGCGTCTCATAGCGGGCGGTCTCATAGCGATAGTCTGTCGCAGCGCGCTGAGTCGGCGCACGACCGGTCACCAGCAGTACAGTGCCCGCGCTCGCCGCTGTCATCAGCAGGTAGGTCAAAGACTGACGCAGCCAGCCATACTGCCATAGGCTTCGGTGAGGCAACGGTTGCTGTTTTTTCTCAGGCTGCTTCATTACTTTTTCACGGTGACTATGGTTTTGTTCTAGCAGAATGGCTAAGAGATTGGGCGCTTTGGCAGTGACAGTTTCAGCAGATGTCCGTACGATTGCGGATGACAGCCATTGCTGGCGGCTGGGAAGAAACACAAGGTGCCAGCGCAGATGTCACCACATGTGTAGATTTCTCAAACTTTTTTAGACGCTATATCTAGTACTCTAGAAAGTCCCTCGAACTTTACGGTTGTCCGGTCAGTTGCCGATATGCACTGCCGTAGGTTTGCTTGGGCAAATGGCTGCATAACGCTAGACATAGATAGCACTGGCAGCGCCTTTTTTAGTGTCAACGATAGCAGCGTCACCATGACCCGCGAAAAACAGTTCCTCAACATCAGCGCTCAATTAGCGATCGCTCGACATTAGCGTTCAATCATCAGCGCGCAATCAAATCAGCGCCGAGGCAAGTCAACCTCAAAAGCCCGTAGCGGTACTCACGCAAGCAAACCTAAGAAAATTGTCGAGGTGGAGCTGTGGCTCAGGGAAAAGAAGCGCTTTGGAATCAAGTCCTCTCAAAGCTAGAAGCTCAGCTCAGCGGCCCTACATTCGAGACGTGGATTAAGCCCACCCGAATCCAGGCGCTTTCTGAGCAGCGGCTCGTGCTGCTCACAGACAATCCGTTCGCTCGCAACTGGCTACAAAAGCACTATCTCCCCCAAATTTCGCAGGTTGCCGCAGAGGTACTCGGCCGCGAGGTAGAGGTCTCTATTAGCGTCACAGACGGATCTGCGAGCGCCACGAAGACATCTGTACCGAGCGATGCGTCGTCCTATCCGCCGCCAGCGAGCGCGGCCATCGCCAACCCAGACAAAGCCAGCAGCGACTCATCTGATCTCAACCCCAAAGCCATTTTCTCTCGCTTCGTGGTCGGTGCGAATAACCGGATGGCACATGCCGCCGCCCTCGCCGTGGCCGAATCACCGGGCCGCGAGTTCAACCCGCTGTTTTTATGTGGCGGCGTTGGGCTCGGCAAAACCCACCTGATGCAGGCCATTGGCCACTACCGTATGGAAAGCGATCAGCAGGCGCGAGTGGCCTACGTCTCAACAGAGACCTTTACGAACGACCTGATCGCCTCTATCCGGCGTGACAGTATGCAGCGATTTAGGGAGCAGTACCGCGAGGTCGATATCATCTTGGTAGACGATATTCAGTTTATTGAAGGCAAAGAGTACACCCAGGAGGAGTTTTTTCACACGTTTAATACGCTGCATGAGGCCGGTAAGCAAATCGTACTGGCTTCTGATCGCCCGCCAAATAAAATTCCCCGACTGCAAGAGCGGCTGTGCTCTCGATTTTCGATGGGTCTAATTGCCGATATTCAGTCGCCTGATTTTGAGACTCGCATGGCGATTTTGCAAAAGAAGGCAGAATACGAGCAGGTGGCCATCTCGCGCGATGTCACCGAATATATCGCCTCGTCCTACACCTCCAACATCCGTGAGCTAGAGGGTGCTCTGACGCGGGCGATCGCCTATACCTCCATCTCTGGTCTACCGATGACGGTCGAAAACCTCGTGCCCGTCCTCGATCCCCCCGCCGAGCGCATAGAATCTTCCCCCAAAGCGGTGATCAAAGCCGTATCAGACGCCTTTAAGATTTCTATAGAGGATCTCAAAAGCAACTCTCGCCGCCGTGAAATCAGTCAGGCGAGGCAGGTGGGCATGTATCTGATGCGGCAGCACACTGACTTGAGCCTGCCCAAAGTCGGCGAGCAGTTTGGCGGCAAAGACCACACGACCGTCATGTACAGCTGCGACAAAATTGCTCAGCTCGTCAAGCGCGATCTCAACCTGGCCCAAAAGATTCGAGAAGTGAGCGATCGCATCACCCTCACCTCTAGCTAATCAGGTTATTTTCACCACAAACCAAGCGCCTTGCTTCGCCCCTGTTCTCCCAATAGAGCAGGGGTTTTACATTAAGAAGCGTTAACCGTACTCAGGATTTTCCTGTGGAAAACCCCCTATTCTCTGTGGAAAACTTGGGGAGAAGCCTCGGAAAACTATCTAGCGGCTGTGGAAAAGAATCTATATAGTTCAAGGGTTGTGGAAAACTCATCAGGTTTTCCACAGGTTTTCCACAGCATCAAAACCGCGTAAAGCAACTTCTGACGAGGTGCCGGTCAAGTTTTCCCCAGTTTCCACAGGCTCTACGACTACTAAGGATATTCTTCTTTTAAAGAGAAGAGGGTAGAGAGTAGAGCAGGTATTTGTTCACGAAGGCAAGGCTGTTGAACGAGTCAACCAGGGTGATAGTATTGGGCATCTTCTAGCCCACCCGAGATTCTAGAGCGATGAAATTTAGCTGCCCGCAAACCGATTTCAATACGCATTTTTCGCTGGTCAGCCGGGCGGTTTCCTCCCGGCCCAGCAAACCGGTTTTAGGCAATGTCCTTGTCACTGCCAATGTCGATACTCAGCAAGTCACCCTGATTGGCTTTGATGAAACCCTTGGCATTCAAACGACCTTTGCGGCCCAGGTAGACCAAAGCGGATCGCTCACGCTGCCAGCCAAGCTGCTCGGCGATATCGTATCGCGGTTACCGAATGAGGATCTCGACATTAGCGAGGACGACGATGAGCCTGTTGTCACCCTCGCCTGTTCTGCCGGACGCTATCAGGTCAGGGGCTTGAGCGCAGAAGATTACCCTAACCTTCCTCAGGTAGAGGCTTCAGAACCTGTGGAGGTTTCGGCAGATGCGCTGATTGAGGGGTTACGGGGAGCCTTATTCGCGACGAGCTCTGATGAAACCAAGCAAGTGCTGACGGGTGTTCACCTTACTTCAGAAGGTGAAAGCTTAGAATTTGCAGCCACTGATGGCCACCGCTTAGCCGTCGTGCAAACGACTGACGAAACCGGCGAAGCGGCCACTCCAGGCGCGATGAATGTCACTATTCCTGGAAAAGCGCTACGAGAGCTAGAGCGCATTTTGCAAATCTACCCCAGTAACGAGCCCGTCGCTTTCCAGCTCGATCAGACCCAGGTTGTCTTCGACTTGAATCAGCAGCGCATTACCACTCGCCTATTAGAGGGGCAGTATCCTGACTACCGCAAGCTGATTCCTCAGCAGTTTGAGCGTCAGCTCACAATAGATCGCAAGCAGCTCGTGTCGTCTTTAGAGCGGATTGCGGTCATGGCCGATCAGCGCAACAATATCGTTAAGCTGTCGATGGCCAACGCTGCCCAGACGCTTACCCTCTCAGTCGAAGCCCAAGAGGTCGGTAGCGGCCTCGAAACGCTGCCTGCCCAAATTACGGGAGAAGACCTCGATATTGCCTTTAATGTGCGTTATCTGCTAGAGGGGCTGAAAGCACTGCCCTCCGCTGAAATTCAAATTCAGTGCAATACTGCCACGAGTCCCTCTGTGCTAACGCCTTTAGGCGGTACCAAAATCACTTACCTGGTCATGCCCGTTCAGATCCGAAGCTAATGAGACCGAAGCTATATATCCAGAAGATGTATCCGGAAAGCTGTATCCGGAGAGAACTATCCGAAGCTGTATAAAGCTGTCAACAACCATCAAGCAAAGCTGATTAAGAGTGAATCAACTCTGTCGCTTGCCGTAGAGGTAGTCTGTCTCACCCAGGGTACATTGAGGGTGATCACCTACAAGAGAAAGACCTATGGATTTGGCTTTAGCTGCTTTGATGTTTAGCGCTGTGCTAGTGGTATTTAGTAAAGAAGTGCTAGGCAGCTAGGCTCAGATACGCGCTGCTCGCTCTTTAGCGATTAATCTCCAATCTCAATCTTCAGCCAGCTTTGGTACCAAAAAAATCTATCCGATAGTCCGAAACTTTGATGCCGGTTTGAGCCTCTACCTGCGCTAGAATCTCAGCCGGCAGCTCAATTTTGATATCAATAATTTGGTTGGTATCAATGCAGTTGACATGGCTATGAGATGAGCTGATATGCCCATACAGGCGACCATCTGAACGTTCTACGCATTCGATAATGCCCTGTTCAGACAGCGCTTCTAAGTTTTGATAGACCGATGTATGGCCGATTTCTCTGCCCAGGCGGTTGAGCCGGTCATAAATTTCGCGAGCCGACAGGTGTTCTTGAACCTGCCACAGCAGCTCTAGAATGTAGCGCCGCTGACGGCTCAGCCGCATTCCCAACGCCTGACACCGCTCGATTGCGCAGTCTAGTGAGTCAATAGGTAAACCCGTATCAGCTAATGGTGGCATGGCATGCGACAGTACGTATACTCACAAAGACAACAGTTGGAATGCAGGGACCACAGATGGGTTTAACTCGCCGAAGTTGAGCTGCGAGTAGTCCTAATGCATAATTCCTAAAGCATAGTCATTTCCACTTTAGGTCATTCCCACTTTAGCTCGAACTCAAAGTAATTGTCTATTTTACAGAGTATGTCGCTGGGCGAGCAAGCATTGCCAGACAGAAAACTCTGCTGGCGAGATTAGTTTGGCTGCTCTGTCTCTATCGGTTGCTCTGTATCTATATGGCTGGGTTTTAGGTTCACAATTTTGTCCTCCACGAGCCTTTTTTCTACGAGCCTTTTTTCTACGATCTTGTCCTCTATATGCGTTGGCCACCGCAGACGGTCGGCAGTTGGTGGGGTCTGCTCAGGTACGGGTAGCGGCTCGTGACTTGCTAGGAGGCGATCCAGCGTGCGATTCGGCGTGCGATTTGGCTCGGCGACAGGAAGCGCTGCGGCTATAGATTCGGCGGCTATAGATTCGGCGGATACTTCTTCTAGCACTACTTCTTCGAGTACTTCTTCCTCAGGTATCACTCCAGTTTGAGCTGGGATAGCAGCTGCCTGCTCTACGGGTGTCTCTAGCTGCGCAGTGTCCGCTGGATGTGATTCTGTCGTCGGTGTGTTGGCAATGGGCACTTGGACGGACGGTGATTGATCATTCTCGGGAAGCCCAAAGGAGAGGGCCGAATAGTTGGGGGTGCGATCGCTCTGTAGATCCGATAGATCTGATTCTGCTACAGACGATAGGGGTGTAGGCGCTGGCTGCTCGGCTGCGACCTTGTTCAAGTCAGCACTTTCTAAGTCAGCACTTTCTAAATCAGCGCTCTCCGAACCAGCGCTGTCTAAACTAATCGTCTCAAGCTTAGCAAGAGCAAGACCCGTTGCCTGATTACGGTCATAGGCTTGTAGCGCCTGGGTAATCGCTGACATCCGCCGCTCTTGATCCTGGCTAATCGTATGCAGATTGTTGCCGAGTCCGGGCGCGTTCCACTGTTTGGTATCTGGATCTATATATGAGCGAGTGCGCGCCCAGGAAATCGCTTCGAATCCCCGCATTTCTAGTCGATAAGCCTGATCGAGTCGTTCGATGTAGCCTCCTTTACCAAGGGCCGCCAGCGGTGCCTGATTTGCTAAATCAAGTCCATTGAGCTTTTCTTCGAGCGACAGCTTTCTACCGAGATGGCTGGCCTGCTCCTCTAACGCGAGTCCCTGACCTTTCAATCGTGTGAGCTGCTTTTCGTCGGCTTCTTCCGGGGTACTGGCGCCGTGCTGATAAGAGAAGGTGCCCATATTCCATACGCCATTGCCCGGATCGACGTGACCGTAGTAGGCGCGGGTGCGTCCGCCGTCGGGCAAGCGCGTGCCTTCTGCGCTGCCCACCGTGTGAGCGACTAAAGAGCTAGCTCCTCCTGTGAATATCCAGTCGTCTAGCCCCAGGGTGTCATACGCCACTTCTGTAGGAGTGTTCGCAGTGGGGGCATGGGCTGCTTCTGCCTGTTCTGGCTCGGGGCTTGACGGTCGCTCTGGTGACTTTTCTGGTAGTTCTGGTACCTTTGGTAGCTCTAACGTGCTCTCGTCAAAGCTCAGGGCGATGTCGTCACTGGCGTTAGCTGCGGGTTGAATCGGTTGCTCGGCGATCGCTGCTTCCTTGGGTTCCTGTTCTATCAAGTCGTTTGCTACTACTAGAGGTGGTAGCGGCTCTTTATAGCGATCAAGCGCCGCTATTGTAACGGGTGCTTTTTGAGAGTCAATATGGGACTCGACAGGAGAATCAATAGCCGATGCTTGAGACAAAACTTTCGCCGGACTAGCTGAATGCTGCACAGGGGGTAGCTCAAAACTCAGACCCACCAGATGATCTTCGCTAGCGTTAGCCGTTCCCATCCAGCTCAGCAGAGTCACTAGCACGCTACAAGCCAATAAATAAGGTGATTTCAACATTTTTCTGCAACGACAAATATGAATGTGGATAAAAAATAAACAACAATAGAGCTGAACAAGTTCTAAATATTCTCTTCTACTCTTTGGATCTGCTGAATCCTAAATGCTACCGAATCTTTAGAGCTTGTTCTAAAACGCCTCTGGCGGGCTCAACCATAATCCAAGTGCCATCGGGCTGTCGCCTGAGTGTGGCAAAGCTTAGAAACTCTCCTTTCCCCAGACGCTTACCCGCTTTGATATCGCCATATGCGATCTTTTTTAGTCCGCACAGCCGAAACAAGTAGGCTGGAACTTCTGGCGTAGAGTACAGGGCACAGTCTTCTATTTCGCTAGGGAAAATCTCTCCATCAAAAGGCGCTTTGAGATATCCCTGCTTGAGATAGAGAGAAATATCACCTAGGCTACCGGCTATCGGATTACCTTCGATCTCATCTCCTGGATTGAGCGACCACTGTTGCTGCAACCGAATTGTTCTGATCTCAGGGACAGAATGAGCACTGCAGCTACTGAGCCAAAGCGTTCCAAGTAGCAGAGAGAGGTTGGAAAAGGCGCGTGATAGTCTTTGCCAGCTTGACGATGCTAGTCGCTTGGCTATAAAAGCCTTGAAAGAAAAGCCGTTAGTGTTTAAAGCGATACCCTGCATATTCATCATTCTCATAGAGGAGTACGAGCGTGGTGTCTGGATCGAACTCTAGGGGATAGGCTTCTCTTTGAGCCCCGACACCCGCACGAATATCGAGTGTTGATAGCTGACAGTAAGGCTCTGGTATAATCTGACGAATGCGAGCTTTACTCTCTCGTTCAGGAACGGCCAACAGCTTTAAGAGCTGCTCTCTGGAGAGTTTTGATGTCTCGGTGATGTCGCTCTCACAAGATTTTTCCAGGGTTGCGATCGCTTTGCTCTTAGCGGAACCGCGGGCAGTGGGGATGCTGGCAAAGGCAACCGGATCACTGAGTACTGTTTTGAGGCCATTGACCTCTAATAGCAGCCCGATAAGAGAGAACATGAGCCCGCCTGCGAGCAAGGGTTTGATTAGCGAATAGGTGGATCTAGTAGGGGTCATAGAACAGCTGTAGATAGAGTGACGGTAGAGGTAAGCTATGAAAAGATAAAGAGATAGCGGTAGCGCGCACTTAGAGTAATCCGACTGAGAACAAACCCAGCATGGCAATCAAGAGCCGATAGGCAGGTCCGAAATCAGATGACTTTGAGGTGATGATTCGGTAAATGCCAAAAACAAGCGTGCCGACTAAGGCTATTAACAGCGGCGTACTTAAGAAGGGATATCGTATGACTGCAAACTCAACCACGATGCGGGCGATCGCCGCACCGCTAAACCAGATCGCCCCATCCAACCAAGAAAACTGAGTCGCCGCATAGCCCTCGTCCTCAAAGCGTTGCTCCGATAGCTGCTTAGATATCTGCTTAGATAGCGGGGAAAGCGCCACTTTCATCTGTTCGATCCATCTGTTGGGTTTTTGCGGTCGGCTGGTTTTTTCTAGTCTGGATTTTCGTCTTGCGATGGGGCCAGGTTCGATAGGATGAGAGAAAACGGTAGGACTCGTAGAGGTGCTTACAGATCGCTGACGAAGCGCTTGGGCAGTGCAGATAGCGTCTTGCTGGGCACTGCGAAAATCGAGCGTTTGGTAGGTTAGGCAAAAGTGACCCTCACTGTCTTGTTCAATTAAGGGAACGAGCGCTGACTGGCCACTGTCTAAAAACTGTGCGAGTACCTTGAGCTGCGGATGGTTCTGTACGCCTTTGCGGCCGAGGGCGATCGCAGCCTGCTGAGCTGAGTGCTTCATCGCCATGATCTCATCGGCTTGCTGCTGCGATCGCACATTAATATGGTGTGCCTGAACCTCCAGCCGATAAATTTCCTGCGCGACTAAGCTGTCTGCATAGGCTGCTGCGCCTTGTTTACCCTCTGCTGTTTCCACAGAAGTTCCTTGCTGGTTGCTTGAGCGCTGCTTGAGCGCTTCAATAGCGATCGCCTGCGGGCTTTGCTTGATTTGCTCAGAGCTGAGGGCTGGCTGAGATGCTGGCTGGGGGGTTGGCTCGGATGCTGGCTGAGGCTCTGACTGAGACTGTGGGAGATGCGATCGCTCGGACAATCCGACTGTAGGCGCTGACCACGGTAGCGAAAGAGCCTCAGCCGTAGGGGGCTCAGCCTGAAGCAACTGAAGTTTTTCTCGAATAGCCTGTAGTTCCATATCAGTTTTTTTCATATCCCAGAATGCGAGCAAAGGCGCAAAGGAAGCCGCAAAAGCATCTCTGTTGAGTATGGTACAAGTGTACTATGTTTACGGAAAAAAGCAACCCATTCATCTATAAAAGTTTGTGAGTGGCTGCTAGTGAAGAGAGAGCTTCTCTAGAAAATCTCGATAGCTCCCTACGCTTTGCGTATCAGGATCTGAATTGCCATACCGTGTTTTCAGCCGGTTTCGATGGGTCTCTAAACGGCTGTGTATCTAATGCAGGGAGCGCTTGCTGCGAGAAGGCGCTGAAGACGGCTGCCGTAAAGTTAACTGTACTAGTGACTGTACTGCAAGTGATCGCCTTTTGAATCGCACAGCGGCTTTGATATATAGCGGTGTGCGGATGCATTCGTACGCCGTCTTGGTGCGCGTTCCCTAGCGCCGCAAAGTGACAAACGCTATAGATCCCTTAGATCTTGAAAAGCCCTCGGGAAATCTATAGAAAATGCTCGCAGTACCCCGCAATACTCCTGATATGGCGGAATTTGTGAGTGTCCTTGGTAGAGATAACAAGGGTGCAGCGCTTTATTATTAAAGGTCAACAGCCTCTGATATTTTGATATGCAGACGGTTTGTCCTGGCCTGTTCTAGCATTTGACGAGGAGCATTCAGTATGGGGATACTCTTTGTTCAAAGCGCATTGGTTTCAAAGCGGATGTCTTTGAAGCTTGGCAAAGGAGTAGTCGGTAAGGTTTTCAAGCACTAGATGAGGAGAGCCCCTTTCGATGGTCAAAGCTGATTGGCGAATATCTCAAATGTGGAAGCAGCAGCCCTTACAGCGTCAATCGAGGCGTTCGATGGGAGGTCGCGTTCACTCTGAGCGAGAAGCGGATAACCCGATCTATCACTCCACAATGGCCATACTGTTGGCGGGTCAAGTGATGCACCGCTGTATGCGGGGGCGATACGGCCAGCGTCAGATTATGGATCATCTCATGTGCGCTGGACCGCGCTGCTTGGCGCCGGTAGTCCTGACGAATGTGAGCGCAGGGATTATCTTTGCGGTTCAGTCGGCGCGTGAAATGGCCCGTTTTGGCTCTATTAGTAGTCTGGGTGGGGTGTTTGCGGCGGCGTATTGTCGTGAGTTAGCCCCGTTACTCACGGCGGGTGTTCTGGCCTGTCAGGTCGGCTCGGCGTTTGCCGCTGAGATTGCTGCGATGAAGCTGACTCAGCAAATAGACGCGCTCAAAATGCTGCGCACTGATCCGATTGACTATTTGGTCATGCCTCGGGTCGTCGCCTGCGTGATCATGCTGCCAATATTGACTGTGCTCTCCCTATTTTGTGGGGTGGCGGGCGGCGGGCTAGTCACCACAAATGTTTACGATGTGTCTATGGGTAGCTTTTTAGATGGGGTGCGCACCTATCTAAGCGTGCCAGATGTTTTATTTATCCTGCTCAAGTCTTCTTTGTTTGGCGGGGTGATTGCGATCGCCAGCTGTAGTCGGGGGCTGACAGCGGCCCTGAATGGCAAAGGGGTGGGGCAATCTGCAACCGCCGCTGTGGTGACTGCATGGGTTGCGCTTTTTTCGATTGATTTGCTTATTTCCTGCTTTGGCTTGTTCCATATGCTGCGCTAAGCGGCTGCGTTCTATTGCTTTTGCGAATGCGCGATCGCATCCGATGTTGCCGGTATCTGCCGAGAGCATCACGTAACAAGACTTTCATTGCAGCGTCATATAAAAGTCATATAGATTGGGCATTATTGATTTTAGGAGTGATTACGCTCCTCACACCTTTAGTCTCCGATCTCGCAAATGGCCTGTTTTAGGTCGAGCGCGGGGTCGGTTTTTCTTTGCTTGGTTGCCTATCGGCGGGCAGCGCGACTCGCGAAGTCAAAATTCATCCTGACTTTGCTATCCCTCTTGAGACCTATTCTTCAAACTGCTGTGTGTAGAACTGGGCATACCGGCCCCCTTTAACCAGCAGCTCAGAGTGAGTGCCCGATTCTAGTATCCTGCCATTTTCCAAAAAGATGATGCGATCTGCTTGGCGAACCGTACTCAGACGATGGGCAATAATAAACACCGTCCGGTCGGTCATGGCTCGCTCTAGGGCTTCTTGTACCAGGGCCTCAGATTCTGGGTCGAGGGCACTGGTAGCTTCATCTAGGATCAAAATGCGCGGATTGAGCAAAATGGCCCGTGCTATGGCAATCCGCTGTCGTTGCCCGCCGGAAAAGTTAGTGCCGCGCTCCCCTAGCCAAGTGTGATAGCCCTGAGAAAACCGGCTAATAAACTCATGCGCATTGGCGACTTTTGCCGCCGCTTCAATCGCCGCGTAGTCTAGCTCCGTTTGGCCGTAGGCAATGTTTTGGGCGACCGTTCCTGAAAACAAACTCGTTTCTTGCGGCACAATCCCAATTTGATGGCGCAGGCTAGGGATAGTGACCGTCTTGATATCGATGCCATCGACCAGTATCTGGCCAGCCTGGGGGTCGTAAAAGCGCGTCAGCAGGTTCACGATGGTGGTTTTGCCCGCGCCTGAGGGGCCGACCAGCGCGACGACTTCACCCGGCGCGACCTGTAAATTCAAATCTGTGAGGATGGCATCACCGCCGCGATAGCCGAAGCTGACGTTGCGGTAGTCTACTTTGCCGGTGATCGGCGCGAGCGCGGTAGCGCCCGGTTGCTCTATCAAGGTCGGCTGCAAATTCATCAGCTCAAACACCCGCTCTGCTGAGGCTTCGGTTTGCTTGTAGAGGTTGTAATGCTGCGTGGCCAAGTCAATCGGTGAGATCAGCAGCGCCACCGCCGTAATAAAAGCGACAAACTCTTCTGGGGCTAGACGACCCAGCGAAATTTGCCAAGCGCCGACTAAAAAAAGCAGCGCAATGCTCAGCGCCTGCAAAAAGCCGATCACCGGAAACTGAATCGCCGTGAGGTACTCGGCGCGATATTTGGCATCGCGATTGTGTTCTGCTTCGCGTGAAAACCGCTCGACCTCATAGCGCTGAGCGGCAAATGCCTGCACTGTTCGAATGCTGCCAAACACCTCTGTCAGCAGTGACGAGAGGTTGGAGATTTCATCCTGGTTACGCCGGGAGAGCACTAACAGTCGCTGGCCGAAAAGGCTGATCAAAATAGCCATTATCGGTGCGATGATGATGCCTGTGAGCGACAGCTCCCAGTTGAGATACAGAATATAGCCCGCGAGCACTACAATTTGCAGGACGCAGGAGATAAACTGCTGAGACATTTTGGTGATGACTTCACCGAGCTTGTCAATGTCTTCGGTAATGCGATAGGTCAGATCTCCTGTCTGCGCGTTCTCAAAATACCCGATTTCTAGCTGATGCAGGTTTGCATATACCTGCTTACGGACTGCCAATACGACGTTCAGCGATGACTTGATGGCCCCCACCCGCTCGCCATATAAAAAGGCGCTTTGAGCGGTGAAGTTAATCACGGCTAGGCCCAACCAGTGAGCTGTTTGCTGCACGTTGCCTTGGCTGATCGCACCGGTTGCTTTTTGGGCGAGGTAAGGCAATACGGGCACTGTGATGACATAGCCCAAAACACATAAAAACGTCCGCGCAAACCAAGGCCACTCTGCCTTGAGAAAAGGCCATAGATAGCGGTAGCTAGAGCGGTGTTTCGCAAAACTGTTCACAGGGCATCTCGGGGTGTGTTCGGTGTAGCCTTAGCTAGCGCGGGTCGATTTGTCAGGGGTCTGGCGGGCGGCGATCGCCTCATCCATATGCGTCAGTATCAAGTTGGCAATCCGCGCCGACGCGCCAAATGGCCCAAACCGCTGCCGCCCATTTTCGATGCATTGTTGTAAATACACCTTATTGTCGAGTGTCTTGACCACGCACTGCGCGGCTGCTTGCAAAATTTCGGGCGTGGCCGCTTGGGTGCCAATGGTCTGTACCGAGAGTCCTAGCAGGCGATCTTGCGCCTCGGCAAAGGCATAGGTAAACTGTGGCCCTTCCCCGGCAATTTGCACAATCGGCTTACCAATGGCCATCGCCTGATCGACCGCTAAGCCGGCCATGCCCACTACCAATGTGGTGCGACAGATAATGTCGTTAAAGGCATCGCTATAGCAGAGAATTTCGACCGGATGGGGATAGGTGTCATCGCTCGGGTAGTGCAAGCGTATCCAGGGCGATCGCTGCTCAGAAGGGGTTTGCTCTGAGTTATGTTGCTCACAGTGCCAGCCGGTTTGCCCGGCGATCGCAGCCACTTCTGCCATCACGCTAGGCACCAGGGCCGCTCGAAACTTTACGGTTGGGTTGAGCTGCGCCGTTTCGAGCGCCAGCTGCATCTCTAGCTTAAAGTTGCGCACCGCTTCTGCTGTCCGCGATCCAGGCAGGAGCGCCACCATTTTTTCGTCGGCTGCGAGCTGAATATCTTTGCCCGCTGCTCGGAGCCGATCTAGAGAGGGAATGCCGCCAAAGGTAACTTTCTCTAGCCCTTGTCGGCGCAAGTCCTCGGCGGTGTAGGCATCGCGAGTTGCCACGGCCTTGCAGCGCGGCGACTTCAAGAGCTGCCACAAAATCAGATCCATATTCAGCTTGCCTTCGTACATCGCCGACAGCGGCGAAATGAACGATACAAAGGGCTTGCCGCTTAGGTAGGCAAAGGCTTGGCCGATGGTATCGCCCGTCGCCGCGACAAAATCTGCCTGGGGCGCATAGGCTCGCGTGGCCTGAAGCTGCTTCCAGCTCATTGTCAGCAGTCCGGCTCTGATGTCATTGATTAGCCGCAGCCGGTTCATGTAGGTGAAACCGCCGGAGGGCAATGTGTAGGTGGGGCCAACGAGGGGCACAGAGATCTGACGATAGGCGTTGCCTTCGCCGACAATGGCGATCGCTGCAATCTTTAGCTCGGGGCGAATGGCTCTGAGCGTGCGAATGATATGGGAAGAGTGGTTGTCTTCTCCGTGACCATTGCTGATGTATAAAAGGCTCTGAGACATACGGTCGCTTTTTCGGCAGTTCTTTCGGCAGCTTTTTCGGCAGCTCTTTCGGTAGTTCTACAGTGGCAATATGGGTCGAATCTATCCTACACCGCGTCGGTAGTCCCTATCTTCGGCCCAGTTTTGGCAACTGACCTACGGGCTAAGATCGACAACTGATACAACAGGGGTTGCCAAGGGCAAAGATAAATGCGTAGCTTTAGATTCGGACTTAGCACTAAGACTTAGCACTAAACTGTCATGGCTCATTCTCTTTTTCATCGTTGTTCTGCGGGTGCACTGACTGTTCTGCTGAGCGTGCTCTCTTTTCCTGTGTCTCGTACGCCGCAGGCGATCGCTCAGTCTGCGCCAGCGCCAGCACCTGATGAAACAGTAGAGTGCGAGCTGCTGATTGTCGGCGGTGGCTTATCGGGCACCGCTACTGCCTATGAAAGCTTGCTAGCTGGTCGTACGGTCTGTATGACGGAACTAACCGACTGGGTGGGTGGACAAATTTCATCTCAAGGGACGTCCGCTTTAGATGAAGCCAAGCGCCAGCGAGAGCTGCTGTTCTACGCGCAGGGCTATAAGAATTTGCGGGCTCGGATTGAGTCGTTTTACGGCGAGCTGAATCCGGGCGGATGCTGGGTGAGCGTGTCGTGCTTTTTGCCGAGAGATGCGAATACGATTTTGAGCCGGCAGCTTGAGGACGCGGCGCGGCGCGGCAAAGGGGAGCTGAAGTGGTTTCCCTCTACGGTGATTAAAGATATTGCCCTGAGCGCGGATGGCCGGATGATTGACAGTGCGATCGCGATTCAACACAGCCCCGCCCCCGGCGCGCCGCCGCTGAATACCGAACCTCTTTCCGCCACGCTGATCGACAGCTACCAGTACGAAGATTCTGAGCGGTTCACTAAAAAAATTATCCAGTTTGTTCCCCAGCCCAGTGAACAAGCCGATGAGCAGTCTGGCCCTGCCGATTGGTATGTGGTCGAAGCGACTGAAACCGGCGAAGTCATCGCCCTTTCGGGTGTGCCCTACCAGCTCGGGCTTGATCCGCGCTCTTATGTCAATCCATCGTCTCCTACCGAAACGGGCGACCCCTACTGCGTTCAAGGCTTTACCTACACCTTTGGGATGGAGCGCACCGCAGAACCCCAGCCGCAGCCAGAACCAGCCTATTACCAGCAGTATGCGCCTTACTTTAGCTATGAGCGATCGCGCAACAACAACGATTACTTCGACTACGTTTTCACCTACCGTCGGATTGCCACGCCCGAGCCGCGCCCAGATGGCAGGCAGTTTGGCGTCTCTAAAGTTGCTCCCGGCGATATCTCCATGCAGAACTGGACCTGGGGTAATGACTACCGACCCGGCACCGCCGCAGACAACCTAGTGTTCAGCCATCAGCAATTAGTCGCGACCGGTCAGCTCGTACCCGGCGGCTGGCTTGGGGGACTGCGACCCGAGGCTTTGGCGAAGGGCGAAGAAAATGCCTACAGCTACTATCACTGGCTAGTCGCAGGCAACACAGACTCTCAGCTTGGTCCGGGGGTAAAAACGCCTAACCCTAACCATCACTTTGTGGCTGGCTTTGACGCGCCGATGGGTACTGCGCACGGTCTTTCTAAGCATCCCTACATCCGCGAAGCACGTCGCATTGTCGGGCGACCTGACTACGGCTACGAGGATGGCTTCATGGTGAATGAAATTGACATCTCGCGTGCCGACTACCGCGATGAATACTACCAAACCTCTCTGGGACCAAAGCGCTATCTTGACTTATGGCGGGCTCTGGCAGGGCTTGAAACCGCCGCCGTGCTCGAAGACAAGGTGCCCGCTGCTGACATTACCCGGCGAACGCGCTCTACCATTTATCCCGACGCTGTTGGAATTGCACAGTACGCCATCGACTTCCATCCCTGCCTTACCCTATCGCCGCCAGAAACCCCTGGTAATACAGAGCGAGAAAATATCCGTAAAGCCCACGGTCAGGCGTATCCCGGACAGATTCCGCTGCGAGCGATGATTCCTCAAAATATCGATAACTTGCTGATTGCGGGTAAAACGATCGCGACGAGTAACATTGCCGCTGCCGCTTACCGGGTTCATTCCTTTGAGTGGTCTGTCGGCGCCGCTGCCGGGACCACCATCGACTTTGCCCTGACGAATGGCGTGCTGCCTTATGAGCTGGTGGACGATCTGCCTCGCCCCGAGCCGCTTTTAGAGCAGCTTCAGCGTCAGCTCAATGACAACGGCAATCCGACCGCTTTCCCCGATACTTCTATCTTCAATCTCGACTGGGAAGCTTGGCGCGTGTGGTAAAGTTCTACGGCCGCTTAAACCCGATGCGTTGCTTCGCTTGATGATCTATGGACGCCTCAGACAGTTGGCAAAATTGGATATTTGCTGTTGGCTATCTATCTTTTACGCTATTTATCATTTGGCAAATCGTGAAGCCTGGCAAATAGCAAACCCCTCCAGAAGACAAGGGGGCGATCTACGATACGGACTCACCGTTTGATCCCCCCTATCCGGGCGACTGGGAATATAAAGCACTGCTGTTTGTATACAGCATGAAGGATTCGTCGGGAGCCAGCCGCGATGCTAAAACGGTTCATGAATTGGCTACTGCATTGGCTACAGCGTTTGTTTGCTGCGGTCAGTGGACGGCGCTCGAAGCTATCTAAGCCCTCTCAGGTGGACTTTTCAGGCGTTGAGCCGTCGATTCCACCAGCGGGCGATCGCCCAACACCCCACCCGGCTGTCGAGACTGTTTCAGAGCGCTTACCTGCTGTTCCTGTAGATGAGCCGTCCCCGCCGTCCCCACAGGGCCACCATGAGGATGACTCAGACGAATTCGCTGATTCTTCCGCTTCTATTGCAGTGACTGAACCGGATACGCACAAACGACTGAATGCGTCTCCGGCTACGTCTGCTGACGCGGTCCCTAGTGTTGAGCCTATCGCCACCATCACACCCTCAGAGCGCTCTGAGGCTTTTGCGCTGCCCCTCGATATTCTCAAGGATGCCGTTAGACCCGTCGGTAGCCTAGAAGAGCTACCCGATATTCACGATTTACTACCGGCTATCGAGCCAGAGGACGAACCGGAGGAAGAGACAGAGAACGAACTGGGGAGAGAGCCAGAAGATGAGCCCAAAAATGAGCCGGAGGATGAGCCCCAGATAGAACCGACAGAACTCCAGACAGAACCCCAGATAGAGCCCGAAAGTGCGTCTGAAGCTGCCTCTGCTCAACCCGTACTCTGTAGCTTTGATATTACTGAAAGTGAGGTTTCCGCTGCGGCCATCTCCCTGATGGAACCCTCTACTCCAGAGCTTTCTACCGCGCAGGAGAAAGCGCCCGCTGTGGTCGCTGATGAAGGGCCGCTGTTAATTAATATTTCCATTACCCAAAGTCAGCCCGTTGATGCGGTGACAGACCATTCGACTGATAGTCCAGAAATGCCAGACCCATCGGATAGCATGCCTACCCCTGATGCTGAAATGCTTGAGCCTGTGCCCGAGACGCCTGTGCCAGAACCTGTGCCAGAACCCGCATCGGAAACGGCTTCTCAGCCGACAGAGTCCGCGACAGGTAATGTTTCTACTGAAGATGCGATCGCTACTGAAGAAAGCACCGAAGATGCGATCGCAACTAAAGAAGGTGTGGTGAAGCTCTTATTTACCCTAAAAGAGGGCAACTTTCACGGCTATATTGCGCCTGATGATGGCTCCAAAGATGTTCTCTTCCATCAAAAGTATATCAACGCTGATATCTTCGAGCAATTAGAGCGTGGCGTCAGAGTAAAGGTGCGGGTGAAGGTGGTTGAAGATAAAGCGTATGCGACTAGAGTAGACCTGCTGTAGTGCTCTGAAGATAAGCGCTCCCAAGAAAAACAACGATTCATATCGCTACAGAAAGAGCTTATACGCTGGATTCTGGCTTTCATTCCAGTAGCGATAGCCCAGCGTGTCGAGGAATGCTTCCCACTGGGACATGTCGGCTGGCGGGACCTGCATACCGACGACAATGCGGCCATAGTCTGCGCCGTGGTTGCGATAGTGAAAGAGGCTGATGTTCCAGTTGGGGCTCATGTTGGCGACAAAGTTAGTGAGTGCGCCGGGCCGCTCTGGAAACTCAAATCGGTAGAGAAGCTCGTTGTGCGCTAGCAGTGACTTGCCGCCTACCATATGCCGCAGATGCATTTTTGCGAACTCATCATCGGTGAGATCAAGCGTTCTAAAGCCGCTGCGCTCGAAGTTTTCGGCGATTGTATGGGCATCTGCTCTGTCTTTTATCTTGATGCCGACAAAAATGTGGGCCTGATTTTCATCGGCAATCCGATAGTTGAATTCGCTAATGCTGCGATCGCCCAACGTATCGCAAAATTTACCCAAGCTGCCGGGCCGCTCAGGTATCGTCACGGCAAACACCGCTTCTCGGCGCTCACCGAGTTCGGCGCGTTCGGCCACAAAGCGCAGCCGATCAAAGTTCATATTCGCCCCGCAGGCGATCGCCACCAGCGTTTCATTCTGAACACCTTCTCGCTCCACGTAGGCTTTTATCCCAGCGATCGCCAACGCCCCAGCCGGTTCTAAAATCGAGCGCGTATCTTCAAAAACATCCTTAATTGCCGCGCAAGTATCGTCAGTATTGACCAGAATAATCTCGTCAATATACTGCTGAGCCAGACGAAAGGGTTCTTTGCCGACCTGCCGGACCGCGACCCCGTCAGCAAATAACCCGACCTGCTTCAAGCTAATGCGATCACCCTTCTCCAACGACTGATGCATCGCATCCGCATCGACCGGCTCAACCCCAATGATCTTAATTTCTGGCCGCAGCCGCTTGACATAAGCGGCAATTCCAGAAATCAGCCCGCCGCCGCCAATCGCCACAAAAATGGCATGAATTGGCTGCTGATACTGCCGCAAAATTTCCATGCCAATCGTTCCTTGACCCGCAATCACATCGGGATCATCAAACGGGTGGACAAACGTTAGCCCCTTTGCTTGCTCTAGCTGGCGGGCATGGGCGCAGGCGTCGTCATAGGTATCGCCTTTGAGGATCACGGTTGCGCCGTGCGATCGCACCGCATCTATCTTCACCTGAGGCGTTGTCACGGGCATCACAATTATGGCCGTGGTCCCCAGCTTTTTGGCCCCGAGGGCAACGCCTTGCGCGTGGTTTCCGGCTGAAGCCGCAATCACCCCGCGCTGAAGCAAATCCGGCGGGAGCTGCGCCATTTTGTTGTAGGCTCCCCGCAGCTTAAACGAAAAGACCGACTGCATGTCTTCGCGCTTTAGCAATATTTGGTTATCCAGCCGCTCAGAGAGCCGGGGTGCTTTTTCTAACGGTGTTTCTTGGGCCACGTCATAGACGCGGGCTTTTAAGATGCGCTCTAGGTAGTCAGGGTGGGCCACAAGTTGACGTACAGGGTTGCTGTGAGAATTTACGATTTATCTACTGTACGCGCTGGCGATCGCACTGACTACATCTGCTCACTATCCCTGAGATCTCTAAACCAATGCTAAACAACGCTAGCGTCGCGGATGGGCGCTAGGAAAGTTAGAGAAAACTTCTAAACCATCCCCTTCGCCAAAAAAAGAAGATGAGGCCAGAGGCGATCGCTATCATACACAGCCAAACAGCCGGATAGCCCCAGTACCAGTTTAACTCTGGCATATTGAACGGAGATGCCTCGGGGTTGAAGTTCATGCCGTAGATACCCGCAATAAAAGTGAGCGGAATAAAAATGGTTGAGATCACGGTAAGAGTTTTCATGACCTCATTCATTCGATTGCTGATCGCCGATAAATACATATCTATCAGCCCGCCGCTGGCTTCGCGGTAGCTTTCTACAATATCGAGTAGCTGTACAGCATGGTCGTAGCAGTCGCGTAGATAAATCTCTAATTCTGGTTTGATAAAGGTCCCGGAAGTTTGCAACAAACTTGAGAGAACATCTCGCTGTAGCCAAATCAGATGGCGCAAAGCCGATAGTTCACGCTTCAGGCGATAGATGCTTTGCAATGTCTTTTGACTAGGCTTGGAAATAACAATATCTTCTAGCTGCTCTAAGCGCTCGCCGTAAATTTGCAGCACGGGAAAAAACCCATCGACAATCGCATCAAGCAAACAATAGGTCAAGTAGTCTACCCCCATCTCACGGATATGGCCGCGATCAAATTCGATGCGTGAGCGAACAGGCTCAAGGCAATCATAAACGGCCTCTTCCTGCACGCTCAGCAAATAGTTTTTCCCTAGAACAAAGCTTGTCTGCTCGGCCACATAGCCTTTTTTGCTAGGTAAACAAGTCACCATGCGGGTGATGATAACAAGCTGATCGCCATAGCTTTCAACCTTAGGCCGCTGAGATACGCTGGTAATGTCTTCTAAAATCAGAGGATGCAGCTGAAAAACCTTGCCCAGTCGGTGTAAAACGTCTGAGTTACCCAGCCCTTGTACATCTACCCAAGAAATTGAACCATTGTCCAAGTACGGCGTACAGTCTTCAGGGCTCTTCAGTAGAACTTTTTGCATTGCGCTGGGGCTATAGTCTATTAGCCACAGCTTGGTGTCTGCTTGAGCCCTCGCGCTTGAACTGTCGGGTGCTATGCCAGATGCATTATGAGGATAACCCATTGTTTAAAATACCTTGTTTAAAACACCCGCTTGTTTAAAAGCGCAGTAAAACATAGCCAGCCACCACCAGCAGCTGCAACAGCATAATCGGCATGCCGTAGTGCAAGAACTTACCAAAGGAAATGCGTCTATGATGCTGTTCTGCGATGCCTGCAGCCACAATGTTTGAAGAGGCCCCTACCAGCGTACCGTTGCCGCCGAGTGTAGCGCCAAACATCATGGCATAAAATAAGGGCAGCACCTCCGGTGGAAATTCTCCAACAAAGTCTGGATTGAGAAACTCCGGACCAATCAGACCGGCACTAACGAGATACTGCTTGAGCAACGGCACCATTGCTACCACTAACGGAATGTTCGGTACAACGCTCGATAGCAGGCCAATTATAAAGACCATTGCGATCGCTCCTAGCAAAAGATTGTCCCCAATCACGAACGCCATTAGCTGTGAGAGGGCACTGATGACGCCGGTTTTCTCTAACCCGCCAATCAGCACAAAGGTGCACATAAAAAATATCAGCGTGCTCCAGTCCACATCTTTGAGAATATTGTTGACGGTATCAAGCTTGCTCTGATGCGCGATTAACAGAGCCAACGCTGCGCCCATCAGCGCCACCGCAGGCGGGGCGACCGGTACCGGAAAACTTTCTCCTAATACGAACATCAACAGCACGATTACTATTACGACTCCGCCCAAAGCCAAGATAGCCGGACGATGAATTTTGGGGTGCGGCAGCTGAGCCATATCCGATATCTGCCAACGCCAAATATCAGAAAATAAAATCGGTAACAGGACTAAAATTGCCGCGATCGCACAAACCCCGCCTAAACTCAGCCGACTCAAATAGTCCACAAAGCTGATGTTGATCGCATCGCCGACAATAAACGTTGCCGGATCGCCAACCAGCGTCAGCAATCCAGCGCTGTTAGCAACAAACACCATCAAAATGATCAAGGGCACGAAGTCTACGCCAATCTCAGCGGCAATTGGCGGAATCAGAGGTGCCAAGAGCATTACCGTCGTTGCGTTGGGCAAAACCGCGCAAATGGGCGTTGTAATCGCCACAATGCCTAGCAGCAATCGCTTTCCCTGCCCTTTGGCAACAATTACCATTTGAGTCGCTAAGTAGTCGAACACGTGGGTAGGCTCAAAGGCTCGCACCAACACCATTACTCCAAAAAACAGCGCTAGGGTGGAATAGCTATTGCCAATGTATTCCATCGCTTCGTTCAGGCTCATGACATGAACAAACACCAGCACTAGCGCGCCTAACAAAGCCGCTATAGTCAGATGGGTCTTTTCTGTCATGATGGCCGTAATCACCGCCGCAAACGTCACCGTCGCTACCAGGGCATTCCATTCCATACAGTTTGGCCAGCATAGTTTGGCCAGATTATTAGTGTTTGGTTCAGTATTTTGCTATGAGCGTTTGGTTCAGCGTTTGGTTCATGGAGCGATCGCATTCAGCTATCCTTGTCGGCTATTTTTTGGCTACTTGTGAACGACGAAACGGATAAACAGTTTTTCAGCTTCTAGCCAGACAAAAACCAAGGCGCTAAAGCCAAAACACACTAGCAGCTCAGTCGGGCTCAGCCAGTAGGTATCGAAGAAGCTCCTCAGCACAGGCACGTAGATCAACAGAAGCTGTAGACCACTCGTGGCTAAAACAGCCCAGAGCAAAAAGGGGTTAGACAAAGGATTGAGCTCAATCGTGAGCCGCGTTTGCGATCGCACTGCCCAAGCATGGCCCATCTGCGCCAAGCACAGAGTGGTGAATACCATTGTCTTCCACGTATCCGGATTGCGCTCATAGCCCGCCTGATGGGTATGCCCATAAGCCCACAGCATTAGCCCTATCGAGACAACCGATAGCACTAGGCCCACGCGAATCATATAGAGCCCTAGCCCGCGTGCAAAAATACTCTCTTTGGGCGAGTGAGGGGGACGCTGCATGACGTTAGGCTCTGCCTTTTCTAGCGCCAATGCCAGCGCTGGCAAACCATCGGTTACCAGATTCATCCACAAAATCTGTAGTGGGGATAGCGGCACCCCGGCGAGCCCTAATAGCGGCGTTGCAGCAATGGTAATCACCTCGCCGATGTTACTGCCCAGTACATATTTAATGAAGCGACGAATATTGTCATAGACAATTCGACCTTCTTCGGTGGCAGCGACAATCGAGGCAAAGTTGTCGTCCGTGAGCACCATGTCTGCGGCTTCTTTGCTGACATCTGTGCCGGTAATGCCCATTGCTAGGCCAATATCAGCCTGCTTAAGAGCGGGGGCATCGTTGACGCCATCGCCCGTCATGGCAACTACTTGGCCCTGCTGCTGCCAGGCTTGGACAATGCGCAGCTTATGCTCTGGTGTGACCCGCGCATAGACACCAATATCGCCTACTTCGCTCTTGAGCTGATGGGGAGCCATTCGATCTAGCTCGGAGCCAGTGACGACGCGATCTCCCGGTTGCAATATGCCCACTTCTTGGGCGATCGCGCTTGCGGTCAGCGGATGGTCGCCGGTAATCATCACTGGCCGGATACCGGCAGTGCGACAGCGACTCACGGCTTGACTCACAGCCAGTCGCGGCGGGTCCATCATGCCCACTAGGCCCAGCCAGATCAAATCTTGTTCTGCCTCACTTTCTGGCACGTCCGCACCTGACGGCAGAGGTTTGTAAGCGAGGCCCAATACCCTGAGTCCCTGACTCGCAATCTGTTCATTTTTAACTAAAATTTGGCTGCGCGTAGCGGTGCTGAGCGCCTCAACAGCTAGCGCCGTTTGCTGCTGACTACAGCGCTCTAAAATGGCTTCAGGCGATCCTTTGGTAAAGACAAAGTAAGGCGCTTCGGCTAATAGCGCAAATTGAGCCCTATCGACAATTTTGTTCTGGCAGATTACGCTCATGCGCTTGCGCTCAGATGAGAATGGAAACTCATGCACTCGCGGCAACCACTGATGCCACTGATGCTGTAGGTAGTGGCCCTTAGCGGCTAGTGCCAACAAAGCTCCTTCGGTCGGATCACCTAAAACTACCCAGTCATCCTGTTCAGTTTGTAGAACCGCGTCGTTGCAGACCACACTGGCGATGAGCAACCCTTGCAGCTCTGCTGGAAAAGCATCTGGTGAAAGCGCTGTAGGCGGATCGCCTAGCATTTCTACCTGGCTAAAGTCTCCTTCAGGCGCGTAGCCGTCGCCGGTTACCTGAATCGTGTGACTACCGGTGTAGAGGGCCTGGACGACCATTTTATTTTGGGTGAGTGTGCCGGTTTTGTCAGAGCAAATGACCGTAACTGAGCCTAGTGTTTCTACCGCTGGCAGCTTCCGAATTAAGGCATGACGGCGCACCATGCGCTGCATTCCGAGCGCTAGGGTGACTGTGATAACCGCTGGCAGGCTTTCTGGTACGACCGCCACTGCCATACTCAAAGACACTTCTAGCAAGCTGGCAAACTGGTCCCAGCCTAGAGTCCAAACGCCGCCTAGCACAACCAGCGCGACCAGCACTAGCGAGCCACCTACGAGCACGTTGCCAAGCTGAGTCATGCGCTTTTGCAGCGGGGTCAACTCGGCTTCGACCCCTTGCAGCAGGGCCGCGATGTGGCCAAGCTCGCTCTGCATACCCGTAGCGGTGACAATCATCTGCCCTCGACCGTGCAGCACTTCAGTGCCTTGAAAAACCATATTCAGGCGATCGCCTAAAGGGGCCTCTTCTGGTAGCTCTGTGCCAGCTTGCTTTAGCGTCGCCACCGCTTCTCCTGTTAGGGCCGCCTCTTTCACCTGTAGGCTGACCGCTTCGAGTAAGCGGCCATCGGCGGCAACTTGAGCGCCTGCTTCTAGATGCACGATGTCACCTGGCACGAGCGCTTTGGCATCTATTTCCTGCAGCTTGCCTAATCGCAGGACGCGCACCTTAGGCGAAGAGAGCCGTTTTAGGGCGGTCAGGGCTTGCTCCGCTTTACTCTCTTGGGCATAGCCTAAAATGCCGTTCAGTAGCACCACCGTTGAAATAGCGATCGCATCTTTGGGAAAGTGCTGTGCTTGAAAATCGAGTACGGCTGAAACCACCGCCACCGCCATCAGCATCAGCAGCATGATATTTGTGAACTGATCGCGAAAAATGATCCAGCGGCTGCGGCCCGTTTTTTCAGTGAGCTCATTGGGGCCGTAAGTTTCCTGTCGCCGTTCCGCTTCGCTATCGCTAAGTCCTCTGAGATCGCTTTCCAACAGTCGAACGGCCTGCTGGGCGCTAACGGTGTGCCATTGGCTCTCAGCGAAATGACCCGAGAGCTGTGAACCAAGCGATCTATCAGAAATGGTGTCGTAAGCCACAGGTAATTTACCTCAAGAAACCGAGTGCTACTATTCAAAAACGCATGTCGAAAACACATGAGAATACTTATAGCACTAAAAAATAGTGCAGGCATCGTACCGAATGATTAATCCTTTCGTTTTGCCGTCGCCGATCTGTCGCAAAGCCGATCTCAAGAGGGTGCGTGCCCTGTTAAGAAATGATAGTGACTTTGTGATCACGGGCGTTCCCGGCATTGGACGACGAACGCTCATTCGCGATGCTGCCAAGCAAGCAGGTGTTCGCTACCTAGAAATTGACTGCCTGCGCTGCCGAAATGCCAGTCAGTTTATCCGGCTGTTGGCTGATAGTGTATGCGCGGCTTTTTCAGCACCCAGTGAGCTAGCGCATATTCATCAATGGAGCCAAGAGCAGCCCCTAGCGCTAGATCAAAGCCTGCCTTATCAAGCTCGTTTGGTCTGGCCACCAGCGCCCGGTAAAGAGTGGCCGCTGTTTGAGTGTTTGTTAGCGCTGCCTCAGCACTTAGCTGAAACGCTAAATTGTCGAGTTGTGATTGTCTTTCACAATTTTCCTCATATTCGCGCTTGGGATCGGCATCGAAAGTGGGAGAGCTATCTTTTGCAGGAAATTTTGCGTCAGAACCAAGTCAGCTACGCAGTCGTTGCTACTGTGGCAGAGGCGTGGATGGAGGTTGATCAGATACCTATTATCTTTCTATCGCCCTTGAGCGATAGCGACCTGCGTCCGTGGATCATCAGCAGCATGGCAACCGCAGGTTTTAGCTTCGATGCTGAGGGTCATAGCTTAGAGCTATTTTTGAGCTATGCGCAAGGCCATGTCAAAGATGCGATCGCGCTAGCTCAGCGTATTTGGTGGGAGTGCAATATGGCCGCTACGCTAGCCCTGTCAGGTGTAGGTATGATTGAGGCTCATCAAGTTCACAGTAGTATGCTCTCGTTGGTTCAAGATATCAGCGTTACCTTCGAAGCGTTATTGCTACTGCTGCCGCCGACCCAAGCCAAGCTGATAGAAAGCCTAGCGCTGGATCCAACCGACAGCCCTCAGTCAAACGCCTATATCAAAAAGCACCACCTTTCACGGGGAGGAAGTTTGCAAGGAGCCCTCAGCAGTCTTGAGCAAAAGGGTCTGATCTACGGCCCTCAGTTCAACTACCGAGTGGCGTTACCGCTGTTTGACTTTTGGCTCAAACAACGGTTGAGATCGGGAACAACATTTGACACTAATTGTTAGTGCTAAATGTTGTTAAAGTCAAGGCCCGACGAAACGAAAAACCACGACGAGTCTACCGAAATCGACAACTTCTATAACTATGACCATCATTATTCGAGACTTTTGCAGCGCGGATATTGAGGAACTGACCTACCTGTACAACCGATATATATCAGAGACCTCGATCACTTTCGACTTGCATCCCTATACCGTTGCGCAGCGGCAGGCCGATTGGATGGATCACTATGCACCGTCAGGACGCCATCGCCTGCTCGTCGCTGAGCAGGGCGGGCAACTATTGGGCTATGCCACCAGCAGCCAGTTTCGCACCAAAGCTGCCTACGACACATCTGTAGAGACTAGCATTTACCTTTGGCCTGAGAAGCGACAGCGCGGGGTAGGTACTCAGCTATATACGGCTCTATTTGCTGCGCTAGCGAAAGAAGATGTGCACCGGGCCTACGCCGGTATCACGCTGCCCAACGATGCATCAATTGCGATTCATCGTAAGTTTGGCTTTGAGCAGATGGGGGTATTTCGAGAGGTGGGGCGTAAGTTTGGGCGTTATTGGGATGTGGCTTGGTTTGAGAAAGAAATTGCTTGACGCAAGCAAAAAAACGCCCTCGAACGTTCTAGTGAACATTTGAGGGCGGCTGTATTAGGTAGAAGGTAGATGCGTTTAGCTTAGGAGAGTTGACTCAAGGGAAACATTCAAAACACGGCGCTAGTTGAACGCGATCGCTGCTTAGAAGAGGTAGCCAAGGCCGACAGTGAAGCCCACTTCGTCGTTGTCAGCAAAAGGCGCGTAGTTAACAGAGCCATTGGCTACATAGCGCTCTGCAAAGCGGTAGTCAGCGCCACCGACCAGTGCAAAGTCCACAGTGCTGTCATCACCGATGTCACCGGCAACGCCTGCGCCGAGGAAGGGGTTGAAGGCAGTGCGGCCCGTGCCGATAGTGTTGAAGTCGTAAGTCACCGGAACGAGGTAGGAGACATCTTCGCTGTCGTTGAAGTCGAAGTCAGTCGCGACTTCAGGACGGATAGAGACGTTGTCAGCGACAGAGAGTTTACCGTTGACGACAAAGCCGTCGTCGCCGCCGCCGATACCGACGTAGTTGTAGCTAGGCGCTTCTTGAGCGTGAGCGCCGAAGGGAGCCGCCAAGAGAGCGGCAGCAGCGATCGCAAAAGTAGCAGAAAGCTTAGAGAATTTCATGGAATTGCCTCAAAAGGTAGTAAGATTTCAGGAACAGAAAAACAGAATTAGGAACAGAAAACGAGTGTGACGACGAACAGGAACGTGACGATATCAGGCGAAATGACGATTGCAGGAGAGAATCTAGAGCGGTCAGTTTTTAGATTCAGTTGTTTAGATTCAGATGTCTAGATTCAGATGTCTAGATTGAAAAACCGTTCTATTTTTCTGAGACTGCTTGGACTCAATGCTTTGGCTCGATGCTTAGAAGAGGTAGCCAAGGCCGACAGTGAAGCCTACTTCATCGTTGTCAGCAAAAGGCGCGTAGTTAACAGAGCCATTTGCCACATAGCGCTCCGCGAAGCGATAGTCAGCGCCACCGACAAGGGCAAAGTCCACAGTGCTGTCGTCACCGATGTCACCGGCAACGCCTGCGCCGAGGAAGGGGTTGAAGGCAGTGCGGCCCGTGCCGATGGTGTTGAAGTCGTAGGTAATCGGGACGAGGTAGGAGACATCTTCGCTGTCGTTGAAGTCGAAGTCAGTCGCGACTTCAGGGCGGATGGAGACGTTGTCAGCGACAGAGAGCTTACCGTTGACGACAAAGCCGTCGTCGCCGCCGCCGATGCCGACGTAGTTGTAGCTGGGCGCTTCTTGAGCGTGGGCAGCGAAGGGAGCAGCCAAGAGAGTAGCCGCAGCGATCGCAAAAGTAGCAGAGAGTTTAGAGAATTTCATGGAATTGCCTCAAAAGGTAGTAAGAGTTCAGGAACAGAAAAACAGAATCAGGAACAGAAACGTGACGATATGCAGGAGTGACGGTTTTAGGAAGTGACGATAGAGAGGAAAAGCAGAGCGGCTGAGAGGTTAGATGCTAGGTAGTAGATGCTAGCCCCGGACCGCTCTATTGCGGCTATCAGATGTCAGCAATTAGAAGAGATAGCCAAGACCGACGGTGAAGCCCACTTCGTCGTTGTCAGCAAAAGGCGCGTAGTTAACAGAGCCATTGGCTACATAGCGCTCTGCAAAGCGGTAGTCAGCGCCAGTAACGAGGGCAAAGTCCACAGTGCTGTCGTCACCGATGCCACCCGCAACGCCTGCGCCAACGAAGGGGTTGAAGGCAGTGCGGCCCGTGCCGATAGTGTTGAAGTCGTAAGTCACCGGAACGAGGTAGGAGACATCTTCGCTGTCATCGAAGTCGAAGTCAGTCGCGACTTCAGGGCGGATGGAGACGTTATCAGCGACAGAGAGTTTACCGTTGACGACAAAGCCGTCGTCGCCGCCGCCGATGCCGACGTAGTTGTAGCTAGGCGCTTCTTGAGCGTGAGCGCCGAAGGGAACTGCCAAAAGAGCGGCGGCAGCAAGACCAAGGGGAGCCCAAATACGAGAGAGTTTCATGGAATTATCCTCAAAAGGTGTAGTGAGATAACAACGTAAAACGTTGAAGGAGTGAATTTGGAACTTCTATGGCCTCTACTCTTTTTAGTGAGCTTTTTTGGCGGCACTCAAAAAGGCAGGGTTGAGAAGAGCGGGAATGAAAGCGTTGTTTGTTTGGGTTAGAAACATTGTTTCGTTCCGCATGTTTAAGTTGTATCGCTGGGGACCACAGGTTGCGCGATCAGTATGGACACTTTGTAGGGGTGGACTAGCAAATACGTCCCTCTATCGACGCAAACTCGTTGTTTTTGACTGTGCCAGTTGCATGAAAAGGACAAAATGAATCGAGGCAGGTTAGCGAGTACAGACAGACAGCAAAAACACGCTTGACGGTATTGTTGAAGGGCTGATAATGCAGGAAAGCCGAGTGCGAATGAAAGGTGTGATCAAGGGCGAGGATGGTTGTTGTCGCTGCTGGTGGTCGGGAGATAAGGCCGATTATTTGGCTTATCACGATCACGAGTGGGGCGTGCCGGTGGCTGATGACCAAAAGCTGTTTGAGAAAATTTGCCTGGAAGGGTTTCAGTCAGGCTTGAGCTGGCTGACGATTTTACGCAAGCGGGAAAACTTTCGGGCGGCTTTTGCTGACTTTGACTTTGAGCAGGTGGCTGGCTACGGCGCGGTTGATGTAGAACGGCTACTGCAAGATAAGGGCATCGTGCGTCACCGCCGCAAAATAGAGTCGGTCATTAATAATGCTGAGCGAGCCTGTGAGCTGGTGTCAGAAATGGGATCTCTGGCGGCGTATTTTTGGCAGTACGAGCCTGATCCGTCTGCTCGTCCGGCTCGCTGCGATTATGAAACGCTGATCAGCCTTGGCAAAACGCCTGAATCGACGGCGATGAGCAAGGACTTGAAAAAACGGGGCTGGTCTTTTGTGGGGCCAACGACGGCCTATGCTTTTATGCAGTCGATGGGAATGGTGAATGATCATGTGGCGGGCTGTGAGTGGCGATCGCGCACAGAAACCCTTCGTCAGCAGTTCCACCGCCCTTGACCCATCGGTCTTATAGCCATTTTCGTCACCATTATGGCCTGTCGCTCACGACACAAATTCGCTCAGACCCCTTAACCCCAGCGGCATGATCAGGGAGAATAGAAGTATTAACTTTTTCAAAGCCTCCTTTAAGACCTCGCGCTATAGTCTGAATCTATTTATAAATCTGAAATCTGTTTATAAATCTGACGTCCTATATCGCCGACATCTTATCGCTTTGAATGATCACCGCATTAGGACATAGCTCATGACAGCAACCCAAGCTAAGCCCCAAACCAAATTTCCCATAGACCTAAGTGCTTACAACCGCATCACCCTGGACCCTTCAACGAATAAGCTGACTGACGAGCAGCGAGCAGCGCTACGAGCCAACATTCAGCTTTGCCGCGAGGCGATTGTCTTTTTTACAGCGACCGGGGGCGCACGCGGCGTGGGTGGGCATACGGGTGGCCCTTATGACACGGTGCCTGAGGTGATGATTATGGATGCGCTGTTTAGAGGCAATCCCGATAAGTTCGTCCCCACCTTTTTTGACGAAGCCGGTCACCGCGTCGGCACGCAGTACCTGATGTCCACGCTCAATGGCGACTTGCCCGCTGAGCAGCTGATGCAGTACCGCGCCGCCGACTCTAAGCTACCGGGCCACCCTGAGCTGGGGCTGACGCCTGGGGTAAAGTTTAGCTCGGGTCGTCTGGGTCATATGTGGCCGTTTGTGAACGGTATCGCGATCGCCAACCCCGGTAAAACCACCTTTTTATTAGGATCCGACGGCGCTCAGCAAGAAGGTGACGATGCCGAAGCAGCGCGCTTAGCCGTCGCTCAAGGCATCAACGTCAAGCTGATCATTGACGACAACGATGTGACCATTGCTGGCCACCCGTCTGAATATCTGAAGGGCTACAGCGTTCAAAGCACGCTAGAAGGCCACGGCCTGAAAGTGCTGGTGAATGAGGGCGAAGATATCGACGCGCTGTATGCCAATATCTGTGAGGCGATCGCGACCGATGGCCCGATCGCTGTCATTTGTAAGCGACCGATGACGGTAGGCATTGATGGACTAGAAGGCTCCTGCCACGGCCATGATGTGATTCCGACTGATCTGGCCATTCAGTATTTAGAGAAGCACGGTCGTCAGGCCGCGGCGGACTATCTCAAAAATATCGAAAAGCCTAAGCACAGCTATGATTTTCTCGGCTCTAGCGATGAAGTCGGCTCTAACCGCAATGTCTTTGGTCAGGCCGCTGTCGAAGTGCTGGGCAAAATGAGCGACGCTGAGCGCAAAGAAAAGGTGCTGGTCGTTGACTGTGACCTAGAAGGCTCTTGCGGCCTCAACCACATCCACGAGGCGTACCCCGAAATTTTCGTCAGCGGCGGCATTATGGAGCGGGGTAACCTCTCTGCGGCAGCAGGCTTTGGCATGGAAGAGGGCAAGCAGGGTGTCTTTGCCACCTTTAGCGCTTTCCTCGAAATGTGCATTTCGGAAATTACGATGGCGCGGCTCAATAAAGCCAATTTGCTCTGTCACTTCTCCCACTCGGGCATTGATGACATGGCCGATAACACCTGCCACTTCGGCATTAACAACATGTTTGCCGACAACGGCCTAGATGACGGTTATGAGACTCGTCTGTACTTCCCAGCCGATGCTCACCAGATGAAGGCTTGCGTCAACAAAGTGTTCAACGACCCCGGTTTGCGGTTTATCTTCTCTACCCGCGCTAAGGTACCGATGCTGAATGGCGAAGATGGCAAGCTGCTGTATAGCGATGGCTATACTTTTGTGCCGGGTAAGGACGATGTGGTGCGTGAAGGCACTGACGGCTATATCGTCAGCTTTGGCGATGGCCTCTACCGGGCACTTGATGCGGTTGAGCGGCTGAAGAAAGAAGGCTTAAGCATCGGCCTAATCAACAAGTCCACACTGAATGTGGTGGATGAGCAGATGATGGAAAAAGTCGGCAGCTCTCCGTTGGTGATGGTGGTTGAGTCATTCAATGAGAAGACTGGCTTGGGCGCTCGCTATGGCACTTGGCTGCTAGAGCGCGGCTATACGCCTAAGTTTGCGCATGCGGGCACTCACGAAGAAGGGGGCGGCGGCCTTTGGGAGCAGTTCTATCACCAGGGACTTGATCCTGAGAGCATCATGCAGAAAGTGAAAAAGCTAGCCGGTAAGTAATAACTCATCGTTAATCCTTATTATTAGCTTGCAAAAGCCCTCTCAATGGCAACACTGAGAGGGCTCTTGTATAAGCACCGATGGTAACCATTCTATTTTCCTGCGCGCACAGGCAGCGTGAAGCAAAACTGACTGCCCTGTTGTTTGCCTGGTGACTCGGCCCAAATATTGCCGCCCATCCCTTCTACCAGAGATCTGCAAATGCTTAACCCAATTCCCATACCCCCTCGGGTTCGCTGGAGATAAGCTTCTTCTTGGTGAAAGCTGTCAAACACGCGCGTCAACTGATCGCGACTAATTCCCCGGCCAGTATCTGAAATGCACACCCTCAGCATAGACATCTCGGGAGACGGCTGAAACCAACTCCCTACCTTGTCTAAATCCATCATCTGAACGTCGATTTTGATTTCTCCTGCGGCGGCTGTGAATCGAAAAGCATTCTCCAATAGTCGCCTAATCACTTCGACCAGGCGATCGCCATAGGCCCAGACTGGCGATAGCTGAGCGGCCCATTCAACGCGTAGCTTCGATAGGGCCGCTTCGGGAGCCTGCTTTAAGAAACTACTAAGAGCGACTTGCAGCGTATCGCTAGGATCCATCAGCTCCGTTTGAAAACAGATCTGCCCTGCCTTGAGTCGGCACAGCAGATCGAGATCTCGAACGAGGGCGCTGAGTCGATCTAAATCTGTACAGGCTACTTCCAGCAAGGTTTGGCGATTCTTTTCTGATAAGTCCTCTTCTTCTTGCAACGTTTCTAGGCATACCTGAAGGGTTGAGAAAGGCGTGCGCAATTCGTGATTGACGATGGCCAACACCTGCCGCCGCTCTTGCTCTAATAGGGCAATCTGCTGACTGCGAGCGAGACCCACTGCGCCATCATCCTGTTTTGCCATCTTCTGCAAAAACGGCGTCAGTCTGGTTTTGATCGTGGCTATCCACGGCTGATATCCCTCTAACCCCTCAGGCAAAGACTCAAACAGCGAGTGCAGGTAAACGCTGACCTCTGTGTCCGAACGAATCTGAATAAAGTCCAATGTCATCGACCATATCTGCGTGAAGTAGTCCAAAAATCCTTCAACCGCAGAATGGAGGCGATAGAGTTCGTCTAACGATAGTTCGAGGGCTTGTCGCTGCGCTTGGGCGGGCATCGTGTCGCCCTCACTTAGCATTTCCACCGCGACTTGAATCGTGGATAAAGAAGGCTGAAGCCGATAGCTCAGCAGGGAAATTAATACGCTGCGAATATGTTCCAATAGCTGAACTAACGCCTGCTCCGGCTCAGCAGAGGGTTCTGCGGCTAGTCCTATGGTCATCTGACAGGTCAAAGCGGAATCCTGTTCTGCCGACATGGGTAGCCGTAGCCTGACACACGGCTCAGATGATGACGAGGAAAGATTATCAGAAAGGTTTTTCAAGTTTTGCAAGCCGTCAGAAAAGTCAAGTCCCAGACGCTATTGTAAACCAAATCGCAACATTTATTTACATAAGTTAAAGCTTTCATGCTGATCGATAGCTGATTGATAACGGTGCAATCAGATCAGCTGAATGCATGAGCCATATCTGTTGAGGGGGCAGGCCGTGGGGATGTGGCGGCTGAGCGCTGGTAGGTAAGTCCAGGTGTATGATCTAAGGGAGCAATTGCGGGGTCTCTTGTGCTGGGTTGGGCCGGGGCTGCGTACATTGCTGGGATGATTTTTTGGAGCGATCGCACCATGCCTGCAGAATATGTTCAAGATGAAACTGCGTTTGATGAATTGATTAAATCTGAGTCTGTCGTCGTCGTTGACTGCACGGCGAGCTGGTGCGGCCCTTGTAAGCTAGTCGCCCCGCTAATGGATCAGCTAGCAGATGAGTATGAAGGCAAAGCAACGGTTTCCAAGCTAGATCTCGATGCCAACAAAGCGGTTGCCAAGCGGTTTGAGATCAAAAGCATTCCGGCAGTGATGGTGTTTAAAAACGGCGAGCTGATGGACAAGCTAGTCGGCGTAAAGCCCTACTCCACGTTCAGCGAGACGGTGGCCAGCTACCTTTAACGCATCCGCTCAAACAACCGAACTGACATGAATCAACCAAGCAAACCCGATCCTAATTTGATCAAGCTTTCACCTGCAACGGTGCTAACCTTTTTGGTCGCTGCGACCTTAATACCCCTTTTGCTGGCGGGCTTTATCTCTCAGTAGCTGCAAGTCTCAATAGCTGCAAGGTGTGGCGCCGCTTGCGGAAACGTGCCTCACCGCCTCGATCAAAAGTCGGTGGCATAGAGTTGTGTAACTTTTTAAAGCAGCCGTCGTCACAGACTGTGGGTGGCGTAGTCTGGGTGACTTTCGGCCTGAACTGAATTTCGATCTGGCTGATTTTTGCAATTCCAGGCTAAGTTTAAGGCGATCAATAGGCCGCTAACTTTTAGGTTTGGGTTTGTTTAAGCTACTCATGAGTTTGCAGTTTTGAAGGAGTATCGGTATGTGCGGAATTGTTGGTTATATTGGCACCCGAGCCGCGAGCAATATTTTGTTAGAGGGCTTAAAAACCCTCGAGTATCGCGGCTACGACTCAGCCGGGGTGGCAACCGTTGGCGAAGGTCAGCTACAGCGGACACGGGCAAAAGGTAAGCTAGTCAATCTGCAAACCAAGCTCGAAGGACTTGAAGATCCGGCGCGGCTAGGCATTGGCCATACGCGCTGGGCCACCCACGGCAAACCAGAAGAGCACAACGCCCATCCTCATACCGATACCAAAGAGCGAATTGCTGTCGTGCAGAACGGCATCATCGAAAACTACCGCGAGCTCAGAGAAGAGCTGAAAGCAAAAGGTCATACCTTCCGCTCAGATACCGACACTGAAGTCATCCCACATCTGATTGCGGAGTATCTTGAAAATCCGCCTGCTGGCGATGTCCTATCTACGCAATCGGCTCTGCTAGAAGCGTGCCGGCAGGCGATGACCCGCTTGCAGGGCGCGTTTGCCTTAGCCATTGTGTCGGTCGATTTTCCTGACGAGCTGATTGTGGTGCGCCAGCAAGCGCCCTTAGTAATTGGCTTCGGTCAGGGGGAATTTTTCTGCGCCTCAGATACGCCCGCGATCATGCCCTATACCCAAGCCGTGCTGACACTCGAAAACGGCGAAATTGCGCGCTTGACGCCTTTGGGCGCAGAGGTGTACGACTTCAGCGGGCACCGGCTGAAAAAGCATCCTCAAACCTTGAACTGGAACCCCATCATGGTGGAAAAGCAAGGGTTCAAGCACTTCATGCTCAAGGAGATCTACGAGCAGCCTGGGGTGGTGCGCACTTGCTTAGAAGCCTATTTGGACACCGCCTGGGAACCCGAAAGCGGACAATCGCCCATTCGCTTAGATTTACCGGATGCGCTGCTAGAGGGCGTGCAACATGTGCAGCTACTGGCCTGTGGGACGAGCTGGCATGCGAGCCTAGTGGGCAAATATCTACTAGAGCAGGTGGCGGGCATTCCTGCCTTTGTGCAGTACGCGTCTGAATTTCGCTATGCGCCTGCGCCACTGATGGCGAATACGCTCACGATTGGTGTGACTCAGTCGGGAGAAACTGCCGATACCCTGGCGGCTTTGGACATGGAGCAAACGCGCCGCGCCGCGAGCTGCGCTGAGAGTGGCAATGACGCAAACGCACCGCGCATGCTGGGCATTACCAACCGAGCGGATAGCTCTTTGGGGCGCTTGATTGAGCATGTAATCGATACTAAAGCGGGTATTGAAATCGGTGTGGCGGCGACGAAGACCTTTGTGGCTCAGCTGATGGCGTTTTACTTTCTATCGCTGGAGCTAGCCTACCGGCGCAAGGCGATTTCTCTAGAGCGCCTGGCTGAAATCATTGAAGGACTGCGGCAGCTGCCTGCTCAGCTAGAGCTAGTGCTAGAAATTCAAGAGCGCTATGTCGAGGAGCTCTCTCACGACTTTTCGGAGACGCAGGACTTTATTTTCTTGGGTCGGGGTATCAACTACCCAATTGCCCTAGAAGGGGCACTGAAGCTAAAAGAGATTAGCTATATCCATGCGGAGGGCTACCCGGCAGGCGAAATGAAGCATGGGCCAATCGCCCTGCTTGATGAGAAGGTACCGGTGGTGGCGATCGCCACAAAAGGCGCCGTCTACGAAAAGGTCCTTTCCAACGCTCAAGAAGCCAAAGCCCGCGATGCTCGTCTGATCGGCGTTGTGCCTATGAACGATGCAGATGCAGAAGAGACCTTTGATGCGCTGCTGCCAGTGCCTGATGTCGATGAGCTGCTCTCTCCGATTTTGACGGTGGTGCCTGTGCAGCTGCTGTCGTATCACATCGCGGCGCGGCGCGGCCTAGATGTCGATCAGCCCCGTAATTTGGCAAAGTCAGTCACTGTGGAATGAGTAGACAGCTCTAGACTGTATCTTTTGATACAAAATTCTCAGGAAAAACTCATGGAAATCTGACATTGCGTTCAGATAGGACTCAGGCTGGGCTCAGTGAGGGTTGGCATTCTTATAAGTATCGAATCAAACATTGTTTCGTGACTTGGAGACACTCTTATGAAACGCTTAATCCTTTCTGCTTCACTGGCTTTGATGGGCTTCGCGGCCTTTGCCCCAGTTGCTTTTGCCAGACAAGCATCAACGCCCCAAGAAATTTCATCGGAGGC
>JBAUIB010000355.1:0-8813 GCA_049680585.1 Phormidesmis sp. | reverse complement strand
GGCGATCGCAGTCGTCTCTTTAAAGCAGATGTCTGCCCATAGTCGATCAGCGTCAGCTCAGTGGGAGACGCATCCTCATCAATCACTAAGGTGCCAGGCGCATCACCAATCTTATCGTAGTGATAATCCCAGTGACGGCGTTCCTCATCCTCATCTCGCTCTAGATCTGCTGTCTGATTCCACTCTTCGTACCGGCCTGCTCTCTTCATTTTGCTGCTCGCTATCGTTAGGGCGTCTTGGTTGGGCGTCTTCGCTACAGCATAAAGCGATGCAGACGACTGTCAGTGATGTTTGGATAGTTTGAGCTATTATACTTTCGTCTCTGTCGGCTACCGGTAACTCTGAGTGCTCAGAACTGCCAACCGTTTTCGGGCTCCTTGTGCTAAGTGACTTCTCAATATCCTTCGTCAAAATCTGTTAAGAAATCACCTGTGGATGCCGCTATAGAGGCCAGCACAGTTGACGATTATGAACCCAAACGCCCTTGCCGGGTAACGGTGAGCGCGCCGGGGTGGCATGGGGCACGGATGGCGGCGATCGCTGCCGGATGCACCAGCGTCTCAGACCTGCTAGAAAAGCTCGGACGCGGCGAACTCGCGATCATTGCCAGCGATGCCATTGAGCTAAATCCCGTGAAGGGCAGATTTCAGAGCGCACCCCAGAGCACGCCTCAAACGATCCCTCAGCATATTCATATTCATACACCGCCGGCTGCACCCCCAGCGGAAGAGGAGGATACCTTACCCGCCACGGGGCCTTCTACTATTCAACTGGTGATTACCGGGTTTTGCGCAGCTGTGCTTATCGGCGCTCTGCTGTACGTGGCTGATCGCATTATTACGATTACGAGCAGTGTCCTCACCAGCCCAGAAAACGTTGAAGACATTATTACGCCGCTCACAGGCGAAATTGTAGCGGGCTACACCGTCAGTGATGAGTACGGCATCCGGCCCTTTCACCCTGTCACGGGCGAGCCTAATGTAGCTCACAACGGCGTTGATTTGGCAATGAATGTCGGGACACCCATTCACGCTGTTGGCAAGGCTGGCGATACAGTCGAAGTCACCTGCTGGTGGGATGTGGACGGCGGTGGCTGGGTGGTGGATCAAACGGCTGCGTCTTACCCAGGATATACGTTTCAGTCTCTGCACATGTCGGATAAAGGCTGTCGTGAGGGCAAAGCCGCAGCGGGCGAGGTGATTGCCTACTCGGGCAATAGTGGCTTGGGCACGGGCGCTCACTACGATTTCCGTGTGAAGATAGAGGGTGAATACGTGCCGCCTGCAACCAAATATTTAGAGTCTGCGGTAACCGGTCAGCCACCTGAAGAGTAGTGAATGCGAGCACAAAAAGCCCTTCGCAGACTTACGAAGGGCTAATCAAATATTGAGTAGAAAGCGCTTTTGAAAACGAGCGAAATCCTTTCAGTCGATGGCTCTAGTACTTGTTGAGATCGAGCCCAGCTTCACGCGCCATTGCTTCAAGTCCTTTCTTTTCAAGCGTTTTTAGTGCCTTGGTCGAGACACGGAGCTTAACGAAGCGCTTGCCCTGAGGCCACCAAATCCGCTTGTCTTGCAGATTGGCTTCTTGCAGCCGCTTAGTTCGGCGATGGGAGTGGGATACGGAGAAGGCGTTGTTTGCCTTTTTGCCAGTGAGGTCGCACTTTCTAGACATGGGTTCTTACGCTAACAGGGTTACTCATTATAGACAGCTATGGCCAGAAGGACAAAAGGCAAACGTTGACCGCTTGCCTTTGAGCAATTATATCAATCACCTAGGGTGAAATGACCGAGGTTTGAGCAGCACTACAGCCGGCTCAAACTCAAACGAGTCTTATCGTTCGGTCAATTGGGTGAGTAGGTTGGTGGAGCGCTCGGTGAAGGCTTTCATGCCGTCGGCATCGAAACCTTTTTGAGCCATCAGGGCCAAATCATATACCTGCTCGCAGATTGAGGTCGCGAGCTGCTCGGAAGGCGAGGCATTGCCGTCAGGCTGAATGATGCCGCCTTGGCCCAGCTTAGCGACGTTTTGAATCAGCGGGTGGGAGGTGTTGACCAGCAGCGTGTGCGCCTCTGGAAACTGAACGCTTTGCTGCTGGAGGAAGGCGCTCATTTCCTGCATGCGACGCAGTTCTTCGGGCAGCAGCACGATTGCAGGGGGAGCTGATTGGTCAGCTGATTTGAGCGCTTCGGTGCGGATAGTGACCTGTGGGCGGTTTAGCGCTTTGGTAAAGACCTCTTTGATCTGCTCACTGCGAGTTTTGTTCGTGGTGGCATCGACAATCTCGTTTTCTTTGTCGCCGTCGATTAGGGTGTCATCGAGGTCAGCGTCTACTCGCGAGAACTTGACGTCTGAGTATTCTTGCTCCAAGAAGGACACGAAGTGAGTGTCGATGAACGAATCCATGAACAGCACTTCGAGTCCTTGGCTGGTCAGCAAGCTAATGTAGGTTGCTTGAGAAACCTCATCAGTTGCGTAGTAAATCCGGTTCTCGTGCTTGCCCTTATTGCGCTCGAGATATTCCTTGATGGTGGTGTACCACGCACCGTTCTCATCCGTTGCAGGCTTTTTACTGACATCTTCCCAAGCATCGTCGCCTTCTACTTCTACCTCTACTGTGGGCTTTTCTACTTCGTCACTCGCCGCTAAATCAGCAGTAGAGCGGAAGATGACGTAGTCTTTGACCTGCTTTTTAAACTTCTCGTCGTTGAGAGAGCCGAATTTGACGAAGGTGCCGAGATCTTGCCAGGTGCGGATGTAGGTAGAAAGATCATCACGGTAGAGTTCCTTGAGGCGATCGCCCACCTTTTTCGCCACATAGTCGGCAATTCGCCGCACGGTGCGATCCGCCTGCAAAAAGCTGCGAGAGACGTTCAGCGGAATATCAGTACTATCAATGACTCCGCGCAAGGGCGTCAGGAACTTCGGAATGATTTCCTCGCAGTTGTCGCTGACAAACACCTGATTGCAGAACAGCTTGATCTGGCCTTTGTTTAGCTCCACATCCGGCTTGAGCTTAGGAAAGTACAGAATACCATTGACAACAAAGGGATAGTCGGTGTTGAGATGTACCCACAGCAAAGGCTCTTCTTCAAAGGGATAGAGATAGCGATAGAGGTTTAGATAGTCTTCGTCGCTCAAGTCGCTAGGAGATTTTTTCCACAGCGCTTCCTGCTTGTTGATGGCCTCATCGCCCATTTTGATCGGCACGGGCATGAAGTCGCAGTAGGTTTTCACTAGCTGCTTAATGCGGGCCTCTTCTAAATACTCGGCTTCGTCGTCGTTGAGGTGAAGCGTGACAGTGGTGCCGCGTTCGGTGCGACCGCTCTCGCTAATCTCAAACGACGTGCTGCCATCACAAGACCAGTGCACCGGCTGCGACCCTTCCTGCCAAGAAAGGGTGTCGATATCCACCCGGTCGGCCACCATAAAGGAAGAGTAAAAGCCCAAGCCAAAGTGACCAATAATCTGCTGATCGTTATTGTCTTTGTACTTGCTGATGAATTCTTCCGCGCTGGAAAAAGCTACCTGGTTGATATACTGCTTGATTTCATCAGCAGTCATGCCGATGCCGCTATCACTGATGCTGAGCGTTTTAGCATCTTTGTCAATCGCAATGGTAATTTCCGGCGTCGTTTCCCCTTTGTACTCGCCAGAGCGAGAAAGCATATTCAGCTTGCTGATTGCATCGACGCCATTCGAAATCAGCTCACGGATAAAAATTTCGTGATCAGAATATAGCCACTTTTTAATAATGGGGAAAATATTCTCGGTATGGATACTGATGTTGCCCTTTTCCAAAACCGTTGAAGTCATACAATACGCTCCGCCGCTTACTGCGATAGAAATTCCTAACGTCTATTGTGTGTGATTTACCCGTGCGCGCAATAGAAGAAATCCGAACCCTTAATAGAGCGCTTTCCCTACCAATTGCTTATGCCATAGCCGCTAAAGCGCTTAAATCAACTGCTGCGGTACGCCGCACAACATAGTCCTGCTCAGATGAAGTAAATAAATGGTAGAACTTAGTCGAATTGGCATTGTGAATGGGTGCACAGGCCCCTGCTTTCCACGGCTCACGCGCGAGGCTGACCTGCTGAGCGGTAGCGCTGTAGGCGTTGAGCATAGAAGGCGTGAATTCAAGGCCCATAAACTGACAAAGCTGCTCTAGTGTGGCCTGCGGATTGGCAACTAGCCTTTCATAGCGAACCAAAATATGACCCGGCGAGTGTGTGTACTGCAAGCTAATGCCGACATCGCTAATCCACCGCTCTATGGCCAGCTCTACGCTCGCAGGCTCGTTTGACCACTGCTTCGGGTATTTTTTGCGGACATCGTAGAGTGAGGCAACGGCATCCTTGCCCTCTCGAATAATGTGAATGTATTTGGGCTGCTCAATATGTCGTGCAATGAAATCAAGATGATAGAGGTGAGAAGGCGTTTTCTCTAGCCAAATGGTTTTGCCCTGCTGAGTGGTGATGCGATCAAGCGTGCGTGAAAAATGTGTGGTGAGCTGAGCGGGAAATAACACCCACGGGGCAGGATTATATCCGCTGTATCCACTTTCTCGTAGAAACTCAGTGAACCGGGGCTTGGCGCGGCGCGAAATCAGCCCAAGGCGGTTACGTTTTGGCTCGCTGTGAGAGAACAGGTGATTGAAAAAGTTGGATTCGGGGAATGAGGCAATTTCAGGATGGGAGGCGAGTAGGCTTTGCAGCAGTGTAGTCCCAGAGCGGGCACAGCCGACGAGGAAGAGTCTTTGCATAAGGGATAAGGGGGAACTATTGAGCTGTCAGATGTCGCTAAAAGCTTTTCTTATGACTGCTCAGCAACCGTTTGTTTCCGTTATTATTCCCGCGTACAATCGGCGGCATTTGATAGGACCGGCGATCGCCAGCGTCATCCACCAAACGTACCCACACCACGAGCTAATCGTGATCGACGATGCCTCGGCAGACGATACGGCTGACTGGGTCGCTGAGCACTACCCAGTTGAGCAGTATCCGCAGGTGACGCTGATTCGCCTAGCGAAAAATGCTGGGGCAGCAGGCGCGCGCAATGTGGGCATTGAAGCGGCTAAGGGCGAACTGATTGCGTTTTTAGATTCTGATGACTATTGGGACACAGATTATTTAGCGACTCAGGTGCAGGCGCTGGTCGATAATCCTCAGGCCAGCTTTGTTTTTTCTAACCATCGTGAAATCTTGCAAGATGGCTGTGTAAAAGAATGCCTGTATCGCCCCTCGGACAAGTATCAAGATCTGATTCATCGCTCTTTGGCGGATGTTTTTATTTACACTATGTCTGCGGTTGTTGTTCGCAAAAGCGCTTTAGGGAGCTGCGGTTTGCTCGATCCACGGCTAACTATCTGCCATGATCGTGAGCTGTATATTCGGCTGTTGCAAGTTGGAGAAATGGCGCATGTAGAACAATCTCTCATCACTCGGGTGATGCACGATCAAAACATTTCCACTGACTATCAGCGCTGGGCGAAGTATGTTTTTATGACGCTTGACATCTTTTTTGAGAATCCAAATAACAAAGCATATCTACCGCTAGCGCCGACTATTCGCAGTGAGTGGGCGACGATTATTGCCAAGCGCATTTGGCAGGTAGAAAAAGCGCCCGTCAGCTCAGCTCTAATGGTTGGTAGAGCAATCAAGGCTGCCCCTCAGCGAATGTTCAAAAAGCTGATACACAAAATGCAGAGCCGGATACTCAGCGCAGCTTAGAATCTCATGCGGAGTAGACAACCCGTTAAAATCGTACGTAGCGGATTCACTCGATTAACTATGGTGGCTGAATTTATGGTTCAGCCCTCTTCCTAGATTGAGCAGGGTATTACCACTCAGCTTGTGCAAGGGCTAAGGCTTTTTAAGTTTACCGAAGGGCTGCAAGTGCGCTTTGAAGAATTGATAGAGATGCACAAAGCGCAGCAGCTTGATGAAGAACAGATGGCTGAGCTGAAGGGCTTACAAGAGCTAGATCGGATCTTTACGCTGCTAAATGCTAGGTCTATTACAGTTTTTTTGCCTAAAGCGAGTCCCTTCTTGAAAAGGGTGGCCAGCGTAAAACGGAGGTCGGGATAGGTAAGACAGCGCTCCAAAACGATATAACCTATAGTGAGATCTGGTTTTTGAGCCGTGAACATGTCAAATAGCGAGTCAGTGCCACAACCAGCGCGTGCTTTAGCAGATGTTTACCGGACGCTACAGCCTACTCCACTGACAACGGCGGCGGAGCTAGCGGCTTTCTATATTTCAGATATTAATGCTGTGCGGGGCGGCGATAAAATGCAGCGGCTACAGCTTCGCCTGCAACGCGCCTATGCTGATCGCATTCCCTTCAAATCCTGCGTGATGGGTCATCGCGGGGTTGGTAAATCGACAGAGATTTCACGCCTGCTAGCGCAGATATCATCGCAGTTTCAGGCCATTCGCTTTAGCGCGACAACGGTACTCGATCCGGGCAGCTTTAAGCCTTTGGATGTGCTGCTAGTAATGATGATGGAGCTGGCAAAGGCCACCGCCAAACCGGTGTATGAAGGCGGTGCGGGCCATCGCCCTTCTCAGGCAAGACTGCAAGAAATTTGGGATTGGTTTGGGACTGAGACAGAAACTCGACAGTTGGCTGAGCAAGCTGCTTTGACGCTAGAAGCGGGTGCTGGCGTTAAAGAAGATTCGCTGTGGGATAAGGTGCTGGGCCTGTTTGCGACTTTAAAAGGCGAGATAAAATTTGCCTCAGCGCGCACTCAAGAAGTGATCACCTATCGGCTGACTCGGCTAGATTTGCTGATAGAGGTGGCCAATCGGCTGTTGGATGAGTGCAACGATGCGATGCGGCGCGCGACTGGCAAGCAGTGGCTCTTTGTCGGCGAAGACTTTGACAGAGCGGGCATTCCTAGTACGCAGATTGAGAATTTGTTTATCGACTATGCCAACATTTTTCAAGAGTTGCGATCGCACCTAATCTTCACCCTGCCCATCAGTCTCTACTACTCTGCCAAAGCCACCCGCTTGCCCTTCTCTGGCGACTGTAGCTTCGTCATTCCAGATACGCCCATGTTCGACGCTGGCCATATGCCTAATCAAACGGGACAAGCCGCCGTGGTCAAAGCACTCTCTGCTCGTATGGCGCTCAATCTTTTTGAACCGGATGAGCTACCTCGCCTGATTGTGGCTTCTGGCGGAAATCTTCGAGATCTTTTTAGTTTGATTAACTATGCTGCCGATGGTGCATTTATTCGAGGGGCCGCGAAAATTGATGGTGCAGATGCGGATGCGGCGATTGTAAACTTGCGCAGCGACTACGAAAGGCGGTTGGGACAAAGCCCTTTCGATCCAGAGACGATTAGCTATGAGAACAAAGCCGAGCTACTTGTGAGGATATACAACGGCGAGAAAGTTGCGCAAATGACCAATCCGGCGCTGTATTCTCTGCTAAATTCTCGGGCGGTGCAAGAATTTAACGGGCAAAGGTGGTTTGGCGTACACCCGTTAGTGGTTGATATTTTAGTGGCGCAAGGATACTTACAGTCAGGAGCGGCGGGTGGCACCTCTCAATGATCCAACCATTACAGATTCAACCATTACAGATCCGACAACTGCGGAGCTAATAACTGCAGGCAGCATTGCTGAGGTGCGCGAGCGGTTGCGGCTATGGTCGGGTAGAGAGGGTCGCGGGCTAGCGCGGGTGGAGTATAGCTCAGAGTTTTCTCGTCAACAGGTTGTACAGCACTTGCAATCTGCCCTAGCCGAGAGCGGTATAGAGCTTGCCAGCATTGAGCTGCCGCGCCAGCGAACTGCGCCTGAGGTGGTGCAGTTTTTACTCGACAAACTGGCGGAAGTTTCGGGAGGTGTGGTGTCTGTATCGGGCTTTGCTAGCGCCTTTCAATCTCACGAGCGTTTAGAAGACTCGCTGAGAATTATCAACTTTAACAGAGAAGCGCTGATTGCCTTTCCTATCCGACAAATTTGGTGGATGACGCCTGTTTTGTTGCAAAGGTCGCTACATGCGATGCCAGATTTGCATGGATGGTTTAGCCCGCAGCTAATGCTTTCTCAATCGACCTCAGACAGTTGGCGTCAGTCGGCGCGGGCTCCTTTGCTGACAGCCAATAGCCAGCGAAACAGCAATATAGACGATGCTCGTCAGCGCAGCCACCGCTTGCTAGCTGAGTTTGCAGCAGCCCGTGATGCTGGTGCTGAAGAGATGGATTTGCTCACGACCTATCTATTACCTGCTCTGCAGAGCCTCTCGGAAGTGGGCGCTCAGAGGGAGGTTCAGACTTTAATCGAACAGAATGAGGAGATACTGTACTCGCTACCATCTGTTGATATCTCTAAGGAAGAGCCTGCACAACGTCTGGTTGTCGCGACTAATTTGAATGACTTGGCAGAGTTGTATTATTTGCAGGGCCAGTACCAAAAGGCAGAGCCGCTACTTCAAAAGGCACTCGATATTCGCAAAGCCGAACTGGGCGATTCTCAAAGAGACGGCAAGGCCGAACGCCATCCCTCTATCGCCACCAGTCTGAATAACTTGGCGCTACTGTACAAGTCGCAGGGCCGCTATGGAGAAGCCGAACCGCTGTATGTGCAGGCGCTGGAAATTAGGAAAGCAGAACTGGGCGATCGCCATCCCGACACCGCCACCAGTTTGAATAACTTGGCGGCACTGTACGAGTCGCAGGGCCGCTATGGGGAAGCCGAACCGCTGTATGTGCAGGCGCTGGAAATCAGGCAAGCAGAACTGGGCGATCGCCATCCCGACACCGCCACCAGTTTGAATAACTTGGCGGCACTGTACAAGTC
>JBAUIB010000354.1:0-29469 GCA_049680585.1 Phormidesmis sp. | reverse complement strand
GAAGATCGCGTAGCCTACCTAAAAAATCTGGTCGAGCGGGGCGGCTATAACCGCTACAGCTACGAAGGGGTTGCCAGTCACGAAGAGATTCAAGCGCTCGTCGCGCGTGAGCTAGCGGCGTATGAGGCCAAGCAAAAACCAGAAGCCGAACCCGAAACTGGCGAGACAGAAGAACCAGAGAACGCGCCTGTGGATTGATGTGACGGGGTCGAGCGGTTTAACGGATAAATTTCGGAAGATATCTGCTGTCTTTCTACGTTCTTGGGAATTAGCCTTAAAAGGCCGATTCTCAGCAAGTAACATCACTCTACTTAAAATGTTGCAATTCTTAAAAAGCACAGCTCCAAAGTTTCTATCTTGGTACACTGATGTGCAGCATGCTTTAAGGCTGTCTGATGTACACAACCGCTCAATTCTAAGCGCTGGCTAGAGGACTCAATGGTAGATTCCCTGACGAAACCGAAAAAAGCACCGTTCGACGAGATTCGACCTGGCGTAAAAGCACCGGCCAAAGACTCCATTCTGACCCCTCGCTTTTACACCACTGATTTTGAAGAAATGGCCGAGATGGACGTTTCTGGCAATGAAGAGGAGCTAAGAGCCATCATTGCCGAGTTCCGCGCCGACTACAACCGTCATCACTTTGTTCGAAACGAGCAGTTTGATCAGTCTTGGGACCATATCGATGGTGATACCCGTCAGCTCTTCGTAGAATTTTTGGAGCGCTCCTGTACGGCTGAGTTTTCCGGCTTTCTCCTCTACAAGGAGCTTGCTCGCAAGCTAAAAGGCCGCAATCCTATTCTGGCAGAAGGCTTTGATCTGATGTCTCGTGACGAGGCGCGTCATGCTGGCTTCCTCAATAAAGCCATGTCCGACTTCAATCTTCAGCTCGACTTGGGCTTTTTAACCAAGAGCAAAAAGTACACGTTCTTTAAGCCTAAGTTCATTTTCTACGCCACCTATCTCTCTGAAAAGATTGGTTATTGGCGCTACATCACCATCTTCCGGCATTTGGAGAAGCATCCCGAAAACCGCGTCTACCCTATCTTCAACTTCTTTGATAACTGGTGCCAGGATGAAAACCGTCATGGCGACTTCTTCGCAGCCATGATGAAGTCTCAGCCTCAGTTCCTCAATGATCTCAAAGCGCGTCTGTGGTGCCGCTTCTTCCTGCTGTCGGTGTTCGCCACCATGTATCTTAACGACGTTCAGCGCAGCGGCTTTTATGCTTCGCTCGGCCTAGACGCTCGTCAGTACGATACCGAAGTTATCCGCAAAACCAACGAGTCAGCGGGTCGCCTGTTCCCCATCATTCTAGATGTGGAAGATCCCAAGTTCTTCAGACAGCTTGATAGCTGCACCAAGAATACTGCTGCCATTGGCGAGATCAGTAAGTCCGGCCAGCCTAAGGTGCTGCAAACGCTGCGCAAGCTGCCGCATATTTTGGCGATTGGCGCTAAGCTAGTGAGCCTTTACTTCATTAAGCCGATCAGTATGGCCGATAATCGCGAAATCGTGCGATAAGAGGAATGTTCGTTCTTCTTTATTTTTAGCAAGGGAGTAGGACTGAAATTGAGTTCTGCTCCTTTTTGTTGCGTCTCTTCTCTATTGCTTTAGACACCACATATGAGTTTCGACTATCCGCCTCGAATCCTTTTTCTCTATGGGTCTTTGCGCGATCGCTCCTATAGCCGCCTATTGGCAGAAGAAGCCGCTCGCATTATTGAGGGCTTTGGCGCGCAGGTGAAGTTTTTTGATCCACGCGGGCTACCATTGCACGGCGCGGAGCCCGACACGCATCCGAAGGTGCAAGAGCTGCGCGAGCTGTCGCTGTGGTCAGAAGGACAGGTATGGTCTAGCCCGGAGCTACATGGCAATGTCTCGGGCCTGATGAAAACTCAAATTGACTGGATTCCGCTCGCCCTCGGCGCTATTCGCCCCACCCAAGGGCGAACGCTGGCGGTGATGCAGGTTTCTGGAGGCTCGCAGTCTTTTAATGCGGTGAACACACTGCGAATTTTGGGCCGATGGATGCGGATGTTCACCATTCCTAATCAGTCGTCGGTGGCGAAGGCGTATCAGGAATTTGATGAAGATGGCACGATGAAAGCCTCTGCCTATCGTGATCGCGTGGTCGATGTCATGGAAGAACTCTACCGCGTGACCTTGATCTTGAGAGAGCATGCAGATGAGCTGAGCGATCGCTACAGCGAACGAAAAGCAGCAGAGGCCAAAAGACTAGAAGCGATCGCTCAACAGGCCATCGGCTGACTCTATCGGCTTTCAGGTACAGCACCGAAGAGATATGACCTTGCTTCCGGGCATCCTGTAGAGGCAAACCTTGTGGTGCGCGTCGATTGAGCTTTTGTCAACTATGGCTATTCCTTCTGCTGATTGTCAGCCACCCACTCAGATTTCTTCTGCACAGCGCTTGCAAGGGCTAGGACCGCTTTTTCGCCGGTTGTTCCCGCAGCGCACCGTTTCAGATTTTACGGTTGTTATTGTTACTTATAATGGCGCAGATCGCGTTGGCGCTGTACTGGATCGTCTGCGCTGCCAAATAGATACAGATGGTATTGTTTGGGAAGTGATTGTTGTTGATAACAACAGCAGCGACCAGACGGCTGAGGTGGTGAAACGCTATCAGGCTAGCTGGCCTGAAGCAGTGCCGTTACGCTACGAATTTGAGCCACAGCAGGGAGCTGGCTTTGCGCGTCATCACGGCACAAAAGTGGCTAACAGCCCGCTCATTGGCTACTTAGACGATGACAACTTGCCTTGGATTAACTGGGTTCGCTCCGCCTATCGCTTTGGCCAACAAAATCCTCATGTGGGTGTATTTGGCAGTCGCATTTACGGCAAGTTCTCGACCACGCCGCCTGCTAACTTTGAGAGAATTTCGTCCTTGCTAGCCCTGACGGATCGCGGCTCTAAGCCGATTCCCTATCGGCCCGAAGGAAAAGTTGTTCCACCAGGCGCGGGTCTAGTGGTGCGTCGTCAGGCATGGTTGGATAACGTGCCAGAAGAGAGAACGCTGGCTGAAAAGTTTGGTGAAAGAGAAGCGGGTGAGGACTTAGAAGTGGTGCTGCGTATCCAGCGAGCGGGCTGGCCTGTTTGGTACAACGCCAATATGTGGATGCATCACGAGATTCCGGAAGAACGCCTGAGCCGCGACTATTTGATCACGCTTTGCCGAGGGATTGGGCTCAGTCGCTATCATACGCGAATGCTGAGCTTTGCGCCGTGGCAAAGACCGTTTGTCTTGCTGCCCTACGCGCTCAACGATGTTAGAAAAATTATGCGGCAGCTATTGCGCTACCGTCAGCAGGTGGTAACAGATACGGTGGCCGCGAGCGAGATGATGCTATACGTCGCGAGCTTGGTGAGCCCTCTGTATAGCTGGTATCGTCAGTGCAGACGATTCTTTCGGACTCGATTCAAATAGGCTGATCTCTCTTTTTGGCTTTACTTTTCCAAGATGAAAGACTTTTAAACAGCTATTAGTGATTGCTAACTCTCATCAATCACCGCATCGCGATCTAACAACAACAAGTTGCGCAGCTGATCGGTATCTAGCTCTGTTAGCCACTGTTCCCCTGCGCCCACCACCTGCTCAGCCAGCGCTTTTTTGCTGTTGATCATGTCGTTAATGCGCTCTTCTAATGTGCCTGTACAGACAAACTTATGGACCTGAACATTTTTGGTTTGGCCAATGCGAAAGGCCCGGTCTGTGGCCTGGTTTTCAACCGCGGGATTCCACCAGCGGTCGAAGTGGAAGACATGGTTGGCACGGGTGAGGTTGAGGCCGACGCCGCCAGCTTTGAGTGAAAGAATGAAGATCTTAGGCCCGTTGGGATCGAGCTGGAAGCGATCCACCATTTCTTCTCTTTTTGTTTGAGAGGTGCTGCCGTAGAGAAACTGGGTCTCGCTGTTGAGGCGATGGTCTAGATGGTGGCTGAGCAGCTTGCCCCACTCGGCAAACTGCGTGAAGATTAGGGCGCGATCGCCCTCGGCAATGACTTCTTCCAACATCTCATCTAACCGCTGCAATTTACCCGAGCGCCGGTATTTGCCCAAGCTATCTTGCTTGAGAAACTGAGCGGGGTGATTACAAATTTGCTTAAGCTTTACTAGCAGCGCCAAGATCATGCCGCGCCGCTGAACGCCAGTAGCTTCGTCAATTTTCCCGAGCGTATCGTCTACCACCTTTTGGTACAGCCGGGCTTGCTCGGTGGTCATGCCGCAGAACACAGTCATCTCTTGCTTCTCAGGCAGATCTTGAATGATCGAGCGATCTGTTTTTAGGCGGCGCAGAATGAATGGCTGAACGAGCGATCGCAAAGTCTTGAGCGAATCGGTATCGCCATACTTTTCAATCGGCGTCGCAAATCGCCGCTTAAAAAAGTTGAGCGGGCCTAAATAGCCAGGATTAAGAAAATCCATAATCGCCCACAGCTCAGAGAGCCGATTTTCCACAGGCGTACCCGTCAGTGCAATGCGAAACTCACTATCGACCTCTCTCACCGCAATTGACTGCTTCGCCGCCGGGTTTTTAATATTCTGCGCTTCATCGAGCACCATGCCTCGCCACTCAATCCGCTTAAGATCTTTTAAGTCGCGCTGCACCAGCGTATAGCTCGTAATCACCAGATCTAACTTGTCAGCCGCCTTTGTCAGCGCTGCGCCCTTAGGCCGCTTATCACCGTGATAGATCAGCGTTTTAAGCTCGGGGCCAAACTTTTTTATCTCGCGCTGCCAGTTGGTCAGCACAGAGGTCGGGCATACCAGCAATACCGGACCGCCAAGTGCGTTTTCCTGCTTGAGATATAGCAAAAAGGCAATTAGCTGAATGGTTTTACCCAAGCCCATATCATCGGCGAGACAAGCTCCCAAGCCCCACTGTTCCAAAAAAGAAAGCCAGGAGACGCCTTTGGCCTGATAGGGCCGCAGCTCCCCTTCAAATCCTTCTGGCTCCGACATCGGGCTCAGGCTTTGATTGCCAGTCGTCATCGTGGTGATCAGCTCATCCAGCTTACCTGAAGCGTCAAACTTCACAACAGGTAGCTTATCAATTAGCTGATTGTCGCCAGTGCTGATGCGCAGCGCTTCTTCTACCGAAAGCTTGGTTTGCCCTTTGCGCTTTTCAAAAAATTCCTTTGCCGCGCGCACGTCTTGAGGTCGCAGCTCTATCCACTGGCCGTTGATTTCCACTAGCGGCGTGCCCTGCGTGATCAGCTCGTCAAATTCTGCCTTGCTCAGCACCTGCCCGCCGACAGACAGCTCCCACTTAAAGTTCAATAGGCTTTGCAACCCTAATGGCTGCTGTCTAGGCGGGGCGGTAGCGCTAATTTGCAGGCCCAGACGGCTAGCCCCTACCTTGCTAGGGTCCACCAAATTCTCTGGCAAAATGACGCCGAAGCCGCTGTCTTGCAGTCGCCAGGCGGTCGCTTTGATAAACTGATATGCCTCAATGGGATCGAGCATGCACTGAGTGGGGCTCGGATCTCCAAGAGTGTGCTTAATCGGATCGTATAGGCGAGTGGCTCGGCCTAATCCTCCTAGCAGCGTTTCTTGTGGGGCCTCAACTGTCCTGTTCTGGTAGGTGAGTTCGTCTGTCGGATTGTGCCAAATGGTCTCGGCATCTATCTTAAACTCACCATCGTCAATGGCTTGCAGGCCATAGCGCAAGGTCCAGTTGAGTTCGCTAGGGGGAGGGGGCAGCAGTGAAAAACAGGTGCGATACCCTTGCGTCGTATCAACCAAGTTTTGGAGAGGCGCTGTCCACGTATTGATGGCATCGTTGAGACGCACAACGCCAGCAGGCGTAGACTCGAAGTGAGGATTGGGCGTGCTGAGGGCATCTAGCCATTCACGCAGAGGGAGATCTTTGCTCAACGGGGCGCTGGCGGCCAACGTATTAGCCGCGGCGACATGGCGCACTTGGGCATCGACCAGCGTTTCTAAAAAGTTGCGCACCAGCGGCGCGGTTGAAGTCGGCAAATCAATCTGAAGTGGGGAGGCTTTTTTGGCTTTGGCGGACAGCGGGAGTGGGTAGCTGCTACAGACTAAGGGCAGGCGATCGCAAAACTCCTTTAGCCGCGTTTGATCCAAAGCGCTGTCGAGCAGTAGTTGCCAAGAGGCGATCGCCCCCGTTTTATCCGCGCTCACCACCGGCACAAACTTGCCTCTAGCCAGCAGATCTAAGCACCAGCGAGCCAGGTGCGACCAGTAGCGTAAGTCATCGCCAACAAAGGCGTTAGCGTCTGATTGACCCAATGGCAGCGTGCTCAAAACCTTAAGGGTTGCGCTCGCCTCTAGCAAACTGCCTGATACCCGCCAAGGATAAAGCATATCCGTTGATGGCTGATCGGTTGAGAGCGCTGGCAGCAGACCGGTCTCGTCAAATTTAGTGGGTAATATGACGAGGCGCGATCGCCAGCTATCCGCCTTGCGCTTAGACTTCGCGCCCTTCGCGGCACTGCCACTGGCACTCGGCATAATCAGGGACCGCAGCCAGGCAAAATCCAGTCCTTCGTCGGTGGGCAGTGCCGCTGCTAGGCTAGCCGCATCTAGCTGATAGGGCTGCTCAGATACTAGTTTGCTCGCTGCTTTGCTCGCTGTTTTGCCAGTCGCTGCTTTGCTAGAACCGTCAGATCCCGCGTCAGCTTGCAGATCTGGAAAGTCAGCGGCTCCTACTTTTCGCCAGGTTTCACCCCATAGGAAAAACCGCTGAAGATCAGGCAGCCAGTTGCCATGTAAAGTCGCCATGAGGCAAAACGCTCGCAGTGAACGGCTAAATATTAGCTCAACATCAAAAGGGCTCGAAGCCTTTAGACACCAGCCTCTGCTAATCTTAATCCTCCAGCTCGTCTGAATGATCCATATGAGAATCTGAAGATTAGTGAGAGGCCGGACTTTCTAACTTCACGCATCTAGGCTTCAAACGTTTCGTAAGCCGCCACAATCCGCTGCACTAGTGGATGACGAACCACGTCGGCTTTTGTCAGCTCACAAAAGGCAATGCCCTCTACCTTAGCCAAAATCTTGGTTGCCATCGCCAACCCCGACTGCTGGTAATGGGGCAAATCAGTTTGCGTGACATCGCCTGTGACCACCATCCTTGAGTTAAAGCCGAGCCGGGTCAACACCATTTTCATCTGGGCGGGCGTTGTGTTCTGTGCCTCATCCAAAATCACAAAGGCGTTGCTCAGCGTTCGCCCTCGCATATACGCTAGCGGTGCCACCTCAATCACACCGCGCTCCATCAGATGAGGAATGCGCTCTGGATCGAGAAGCTCATGCAGCGCGTCGTATAAAGGCCGTAAGTAAGGATTCACCTTTTCCTGCAAGTCACCGGGTAAAAAGCCAAGTCGCTCACCCGCTTCTACCGCCGGACGCGTCAGAATCAACCGCTCATACTCTTCATTCATCAACGCCTTGACCGCGACCATCGCCGCTAAAAAGGTCTTGCCAGTGCCAGCGGGGCCTGTGCAAAAGGTCAGATCGCGCTTGCGCAGCGCCTGAATATACTGCTGCTGGCGAAACGTTTTAGCCCGGACAACCTGGCCTCGACGGGTCCGCGCCACCACATCTTGCTGGATAGACTTCAGCTCGTCTTCGCGATGGGTGTCGAGCGCGTGAATCGCTGTCATCACGTCAGTAATGGCGATCGCCTGCCCCTGGCTCCAGGTTGGCTCAAGCGTTTCTACAATCCGGCGGGTGCGCTCTATCTGTTTTTCGGTGCCGCCAATCGCTAGCTCGCTGCCCCTCAGGACAACCGTCGCGCCTGTCTGCTGGGCGATGCGCTTGATATTTTCCTCACGCGGGCCTGCGAGGGCGATCGCATTCTCAGCGCTGCTCAAGCCAAATTTGTAGTTATTTCCCATTCAGTTATATGAGTTGACCTGACCAAAGTCTGAGCGGTCCGTTCTGAGTGGCGATTCTCTAGGTAGAAATTGTTGAGCGACGATTGTTGGGTGGCCTAGTCTGTTTTGGGTTTCTTTCTCGGCGGGGCGGGGTTGGTGCTGGGCCTAGGAGGTCTACTGGCGCGATCGCCGCCTCGGCCACGACCGCCGCCAGAACGGCCACCGCGATCACCTCGACTACTCGTGCGATCGCTACCGCGATCACCGCGATCTGATCGTTCAGGCGCAGGCTCACCAAATACACTGAGGTTCACCACCCTATCTGAAGGCTTCGCTGCCGCCGCAATCACGTTGCGAATGGCCTTAATATTGCGACCACCCCGACCAAACACGCGCCCTTTGTCCTCGGCTTCGTCAAAGGCAGCGCGCAGCCACAGCTTTTTGCCGCCAGCCAGGGTTTCCACATGAAATTTCAGCGCCTCTGGCTTATCCAAAAACGGCTCCATTAGGAAGCGAGCCAGCGCTTCGAAATCAGTCTTATGAGTAGTTTCCTTAGCAGTTTCCTTGGCTTCTGTATCGGCCTGGTCGGGAGAGCTCACACTAGCCACCTAGCTGTTCGTATACGTTCGCTTTCTTTAAGATATGCTCAACAGTTTTAGTCGGCTGAGCGCCTTCTTTCAGCCATTTAACGATAGCAGGTACATCCAAACGGGTTTCGTCCGTTCTAGGATTGTAAAAGCCGACCTCCTCTAGAGGGCGACCGTCGCGGCGAGCCTGTGAGCGCATAGCGACAATCCGGTAGCTAACTTCGCGCTTTTTACCATAGCGCTTGAGTCGAATTTTGATCATTTGGCAGTTTCAATGACGGCTAAGCCGAGCAGAATATATTGACTATGAACTGAAAGATGTGAACTGAATGAAGATGCGGACTTAGCAACTAGCCACGCTGGAGCTCTCGATTTTAGCACTCACCGCAATGAGAGGCAAAGCATCACAGCTCAGCCCCTAAAATCGGCGGCGTTAGCAGGGGGCCGGGGTCTCAAAAATGAGAGCAAGCATCAGTCTTCGTGATCTTCAAACGGATCGCCGAGCTGCTTGGAGGGTGGGCCAAACGCGACATACACCGCATACAGCGTAAATGCACCCACGATGGCAGCAACCGAAACAATAAGAACTGTTGCAGAATCGAGATTTTCCATAGGGTTTGTACCGTAATTTACCCTATGATATTACAGAATATAAAGTAACTTTAATCCCCGATCCCTTCATGGCACAGCGCACGAAATTGGGCAACCTCCTGCGGCCCCTGAATTCTGAGTACGGAAAGGTGACACCTGGTTGGGGTACAACCCCGGTGATGGGCGTCTTTATGGTGCTTTTCCTAGTATTTTTGCTGATTATTCTCCAGCTTTATAATTCGTCTCTCATAATTAACAACGTGGATGTGGACTGGAGAAGTTTAGGCGGCTAATGAGCGGTTTTCATTCGCAATAGTTGAGATTTGATTCATTGGGGGGGTGGGTGTGTTTTGCACCTGCCCCCTATCCTTTTGGGCTTATACTTTTAGGTAAGGCTGCTTAGGTAAGCTGCGTTGCTAAATTAGGGACAAATGAACATCTTTGGAATTGGCCTGCCCGAGATGGGCTTAATCATGATCGTGGCGTTGCTAGTCTTTGGGCCGAAGAAGCTGCCCGAAATTGGCCGCAGTATGGGTAAGGCGCTCAAAGGGTTTCAAGACGCCTCTAAAGAATTTGAAACTGAGTTTAAGAAAGAAGCCGAGCGCATCGAGAAAACGGTGGCTGAGCCAATGAAGGCCACGCTGGAAAAGCCTAGAGCGCTAGCGCCTGATGCCGGCAGCGAATCGGCTGAGGCTGATCGGGCTAAAGGTGCCATTGCTGAAGCTGACATTGTTGAGACAGCGAATGAAGTTGCCGATGAGACAGCCAGTGAGACTACCGGTGCTGAAGCTGCCACCAATAGCGATCAGGCTGCTTAATCAATCAGGCTGCTAAATAGTATTTTAACGGGCTGTTTTTGTAGAGGCAGGTTTTTCGATGACGGTGTTTTCGACAGCAGAGGAGACGCCCACTCAGGCCGTTGTGATGCCCCGCCTGATTGTGGGTCTTGGCAATCCAGGTGCTAAGTATGACCGAACGCGTCACAACGTAGGTTTTGAAATTATTGATGCGTTTGCCAAGAGCTACCCTAGTGTGTCGTTAGTAGAGAACAAACGCTTTCAGGGCATTGCAGGAGAGTTTCGTAACGGGTGCGATCGCACCGTCCTACTTAAGCCCCTCACCTTCATGAACAACTCCGGACGCGCGGTGCGAGCCGTTCTCGACTGGTATAAGCTTGCTCCGAGTTCAGTACTGGTCGTGTACGACGATATGGATTTACCGGTTGGCAAACTGCGCCTCAGGCTCTCGGGCGGCGCGGGTGGACACAACGGCATGAAGTCGATTATTTCTCACCTGGGTACCAAAGAATTTCCTCGTCTGCGGATCGGCATCGGCAGCACGGACAAAGGTGATGAGCCCGACCAGGCCGTCGTCTCTCATGTGCTGGGTCGCTTCGCTTCAGAAGATAGAAAATATGTCGATGCCGTCATTCCGATAGCGGTTGATGCGATTGATCTGAGTCTGCGCAAAGGCGTAGAGCGCTCGATGAATCTATATAACGGTCGTGAAGTAGAGCTTTAGGTCTGCCTGGAAGTGAAGCCTGCTTTGAAGGTTTCTTATGAGTCTGCAAGTTCGGGTTGAAGGCTCGTGTGTAGTGCAGTACCTCCGAACAAATATGAGGATGATTTGCCCCTATATCTTGGGACTCTCTTTATTGTGGACAAAAAAATCAGATAGTGATCGCACCACTTCATTAGGTGCTTCTTCAGGCACAAAGTGACCACAGGGCAGTGCCTGACCTTGAACCTGCTTTGCATAGCTATTCCATACGCCTAAGACATCGTAGTTTTTCTCCATCGCCCCTTTTGCGCCCCACAGTACTAACAGCGGGCACTCGATCTTCTTCTTTTGAGCGATATCTGCCTCATCATGAGCTAGATCGATACTGGCTGCGGCGCGATAGTCTTCGCAAGTCGCGTGAATCACTGGCGGGCGGCGAAAGCAGCGTAAATATTCGGCCATTGCTGCTGGCGAAAAGGCGTCGGGATTTGCACTCCATTGGTGCAGCTTTGTCGTGAGGTAGTAGGCCGAATCTTGGCCAATCAGGTGTTCGGGAAAGCCGTCGGGCTGGATCAGAAAGAACCAATGCTCATAGGTAGTGGCCATCTGCTGATTGATGGTATTAAAGATGTGTCGCGTGGGGACGATATCTAGCACGGCGGCCCGGCTGACTCTGTGGGGATGATCGAGCAGCAGACGGTGCAATACGCGCCCGCCGCGATCATGGCCAGCGGCCATGAAGGTCTCGAATCCGAGATGGCTCATCAGCGCCACCAGGTCTCTGGCAACGGTGCGCTTGGCATAGGTGAGATGCTGAGGATCTGACGGGGGCGCATCGCTGTCTCCGTAGCCGCGCAGATCTGGGCAAACAATCGTAAAGTGTTGGGCCAAGGCAGGGGCTACTTTGTGCCACATGACGTGGGTTTGGGGGTAGCCATGAAGCAGCAACAGGGGCGGACCGCTGCCGCCAATCCGCAGATTCAGTGTGATTTCTGCTAGCGCTATCTTTTGAGCGGTAAAGTTCGAAAACATGGGGATAGTATCGTGGTCATATGGCGGTCGCTGCAGCGGCTGACACAACGGTTCTGGAAATCGCTACTGTAGTAGTGGAGTGGGGTCAAGTGCGTATGATGACCCTCTACACTTTGTTTGACGACGTCCTTTCATGAGGTAGCTGAGGTGGATGCAGCCATTGTTCGCCAGGGTGAGCTAGTAGGCCGGGGGCTGATGGCTTACGAAACGACGGCAGAAGTCGGTGCGGTAGAACATTTAGCGGTGGATGTGAACCGGGCGCAGGTCATGGGCCTTGCTTACAAAACAGCGGGACTAATGGGCAGAAAGCAGTTTTTGAGCTGGTCTCAGCTAGTGAAAATTGGACGCGATCGCATTGTAGTCCACACCGATACCGCACCTGAGGAAACGGCTTCTCACCTGGCTAATACCCAAGCCGTAACGGGCCTAGAAGTATGGACGGACGGGGGTGACCACATTGGTCGAATTGTTGATCTGTGCTTCGATGCCAGCACTGGCGATGTGCAGCAGTATTTATTTGCGCTGAACGAAAGAGACAGTCCAGCAGCGGCGCTCGGAGCAGACGCGGCACCCGCAGCAATATCTGGAGAAGAGGCGACGGTCCCTGAGCCTGAAATGGTTAGCACTTATATGATCGCCCCTCAATCTGTGATCAGCGCGGGTCGTAAGCGGATGATGATTGCCGAAGAAGATGCCCAAAGAGCCCAGCATTACAATCAGCTGCCAGTATCAGCGATCGCTGCTGCAACAAACAAGGCAGCCGACTGGCGAACGGATTCGCTAGGTGAGATACCGACAGATTTTGGTGGGCTGCTGCAAAAAGGGCAGTCGTTCGCCGGGAAGCTGACTCAGCAGGTGAAGCAACGGGCCAGAGCGTTTACAGATGAACAGCTCGCCCATCAAGACGGGGTCTCGGCAGATTCGCTACCCGAGATTACCGATCAGCTTCAGGCCAAAGCAGAGCAGGCTAAGCAGCAGATGCAGCAGCGATTTGCCAAGGCGAAAGATCAGTTCGATAGCCGCCTTGAAGAATTTGGCGATCGCCCCCTAGAACGCTCCCTAGAACGACCCCTAGAGCGCTTAGAAGATCGCCTAGGCAACACCCCCTTGGGCCGCTCTTTCGGTCAAACCCTGAACAGATTTGGCCGCAGCCGCAAGCGAGATCAGAGATCTGAGCCAGTTGAACCAATTGATATAGAGGCGTTTGAAGTCTGGGAAGAGGACGAATGAGTTAGGAGAGCGATCAGCTGCTCAAAGTCTTGCAGGGCCTTGGTATGATCGCCTAAACAAAAATAGCTCAGGCAGCGCGTAGTGTAGATCGCCTGGTGATATGTCTCGCTTGGCGATGTGCTTAAGATAATGGCCTGATCGCTGTCGGCAATCGCCCCGGCTAAGTCGTCGGCTTGAAAACGCAGCAGGGCTCGATCACCATACGGTGCGCCATAGTCTGGGGAGAGGGCGATCGCGCCGTCAAAATCTGCTTGCGCTGAGTCAGTGTGACCTAGCGCGAGGTGTGCCATGCCCCGGTGATAGTAGGCATAGGCGCTTGGGGTGAGCGCGATCGCGGCTGAATAGTCTGCGATTGCTGCTGCAAAGTGACCCTGATGAAATCGAACCTGAGCCCGGTGTCGATAAAACGCCGCATCTTCAAACGCCAGGCCAGCGGTCTGATCGTAGTCAGCCGCCATATCAGCTATATCACGGACATTAATATGATGACTGTTTTCAGTGCTCTCAGTGCGCAGCGCCGCCGAGCGATTGAAGTGCAGTTCTGCTAAGGGGGTATCTAGCGCGATCGCCCGGTCAAAATCAGCTAAAGCGGCGGCGCGATCGCCTAACATCTGGCGTAAATTACCGCGATTGTTGTAAGCCTCAACGAATTTCAGATCCAGCCGAATCGCCTGGTCAAAATCGCTCAGAGCCGCGTCGAACTTGTTGAGGTAAAAATAAGCGACGCCGCGATGGTTGTATGCCTCCGGGCAGGTCGGAATCGCCTCAACTGCCCAGCTTAAGTCGGCCACCGCAGACTCAGGCTCGCCGCTATGCAACCAGGCAAACCCTCGCCAGAGATAGCCTTGAGCAAATGTCGGATGGACTGATAAGGCGTGGTTGAAGTCGGTGATCGCCCCTTCAAAATCTTCCATATCTAACCGCAACAGCCCCCGACAGCCGTAGCTTTGAGCAGATCCGCCAGAGTGCTCTACACCCTGAGTCAAATCAGCTAGCGCCAGAGAATGCTGACCCAAGTGGCGGTAGGCATTGCCGCGATGAATATAGGCTTCTAGATTGGGCGTTTCGCTCCGAGCAATGATCTCAGTAAAGTCGGCGATCGCCTGCTCGTAACGATTCACGCTACACAGCGCGCAGCCCCGGTGATAGTAGCTTTTATCCACCATGGCTTGATCGACTAAGTTCAGGTGAATGACATCGCTAAAAAGCGCGATCGCCCGCTCAAACTCATGGTTGCGCGCAAAAGCTATTCCCTGAGTCAGCGTTGCCTGTGCCTCACTCACTGCCTGAGAAGCTGGATAGATCGGAACGTCAGCTGTAAAGTCAGCCGTCATGGATGCGCGGGTAAAAAGGTATGTATAAAGAGATTTAGATCAATCAACGCCCTGTAGATGGCAATAGCGTACGCGAAGGGACCCATCGGCTCAACCGTACCGATCTGCCAGTGCAATGTTTAGCGAGATGTTCGGTGTGATGCTCAGTGTGATGTTGAGCGCGGAGGTTCAACGCTCAACCCGGCGGCCAAAGCTAAACGAATCATGACCAAACCCTAGCCAAACTTCCCCGCTAAAGACATCATCAATAACAGAGTTGTTCGGGTGTGAGCGATCATGAGTAGAGTTCGTCAGGCGAATGGCATTTTTGCCGATGATGTATTTACCCGGCCCAGCGACGGCAGCGTCCTGAGCTGTTCCGTACTCGTTGTCGGCGGTTCTACAGCAGCATACTCAGCGGCCCTGGCGATTTTGAGTATGAATCTGGACGTGTGCTGGGTGCAGCCTCAAAAGGTAGTTGGCGGACAGTTTACCGCCCAAGCGCTGCCCGCCTCTGACGACGGCGATCTGCTGAAGCAAACGTCAAGTTTTAGCACAGTCGATGGCGAGCAGTTTGCTATTTCTAAAAGTCAGCGGTGGTTTCGCAGACGCCAGCGGCAGCTTCAGCCGGTTGAGGGCAAAGCCCAGCAAAATCCAGGAGGAGCCTGGGTCTGCCCCATGACAACCACACCCGTCGTCGCGGCCACCGCACTGAATGAACGGCTGATCCCGCATTTGAGCTCAGGCAAGCTAAGGCTGATTGCGCAGAGTGAACCCACTGAAGTGATCGTTACAACGGATGGAAATTCCCAGCCGCTGACCGCGCGAAAGCAGGTCGGGGGGGCGCGGTTTCGCTCTCACGCCACTGGCGATCGCTTTACCATTACGGCACCTGTCACGATAGAAGCCACCGACTTTGGCGATCTGTTAGAACTGGCCGATCTGCCGTCGCGAGTGGGGCAAGAAGCGCGCAGCGATACGGGTGAGGCCATCTTAAGAGAGTATGCGGTGCCCGCCGCGCAACAGTCATTTACGTTCAACATTTTGGCTGAGCGAACCCAGCATGCTCAGCGAGTAGCCGCGCCGCCAGGCTATGGTCAAGCGCCCTGGCTCGATCCTAGCGACTTTACCGGAGATTATTGGACGTGGAAATTGGATAGCTGGTCGAAGCGCGGTTTTTTCGATGCGTTTGGTATTTTTCGCTATCGGCGAGTGCTGCGGCGATCGCTCTATGAAAAAGCCGTCAGTATTGGCGATGTCTCTGTCATCAACTGGGGCACCTCTCTCCATCCCGAAAAAGGGCAGTGCTGCGGCAATGACTTTCGCCGGGGGCATTTGATTGGCGTGAGCCGCGAAGAGAGAAAGGTTTTGATTCAAAGGGCACGCGATCGCGCCCAAGCCTATCTCTACTATCTCCAAACTCACGGCGTCGGCAACCTCAAGCCACGAGGAGACATGACTTGGAGCGCAGATGGTATCGGCCTAGAGCCCTATATCCGCGAAGCTCGCCGTGGCATTGCTCTGGCCACCATTCGCCACGAAGATGTGGCCGAAAGCTTTTTTCCTAACCAGGCCCGCGCCCGCAGCTTCGACGATAGCCTGGGCATCGGCCAGTATCACTATCTAGATTTACACGGCAATCTGGTCGAAGGCCACATCACGCCAAAAGGGAAAGACGTGATCGCGCTGCCGTTTTCTCTGCCCGCGCGATCGCTCGTCCCGATGGCCACCGATGGCCTTGTCCTCTCCGCCAAAAGCATTGGCACGACGCACATTACCAACGCCGCCTACCGCATGCACCCGATGGAATGGGCTATCGGTGAAGCCAGCGGATTTTTAGCGGTGTTTGCTGTATGGACTGGGGAGCAACCCCGCCGCATCGTTGAGACGCTGCCGCTGCTGCGAAAGCTCCAGGGGTTTATGACGCGTAACGGCATCCCGATTTTTTGGTTTGACGATGTTGCTCATGACGATCCTGATTTTGAAGCAATTCAGGTGATGGCAGCCTCCGGCATTATCCGCAGCGAAAACGCCAACAACCTGCACTTTCGCCCCTATGCAAATGTATCGCGAGCGGTGGTTGCGACGGCGCTTGTCAGCCTGCTCGGGCTGGAAAAAATCAGTCCGACTCAGCCCAGCTTTCGAGATGTGCAGCCCGGCCAGCATTGGGCCTACAGCAACATCGAAACCCTCAAAGCGCAAGGGATGATCGCGGGTGTTAGTCAGCGCCGCTTCGATCCAGATGCGATGATCACCCGTCAGCAGCTTTCGTTTTTAGTCAAAGCTTCAGTGCCTCAGGCATACAGTAAAGCCTTTGCTCGGTTACCGCAGGATAAAGCACCGTTAACGCGGCGCGAGCTGTCTAGAGCGTTTTATGAGCTGATGAAGGTCCGATTGGATATCTAGAGGGTCATTATATCTAAGGGGTCATTCTAGTCTCGCAGCGCTTGCTGTAAGGCCGCATACTGATTGCGGAAGGCGCTGAGAAGGTCCGCGTAGATCGGCAGCAGCTTTTGGTAGCGGCTGACGTTTTTGGCAATGGGCGTTCTGACCTGCGCGATCTCAACCCGCTCTGTAACCTCCTCTATATGCGACCATTCGCCTAAAGCCACCAGTGCTAGCACCGCCGCCCCAAACGCAGAGCTCTCAATCACCGTTGGAATCTCGACTGGCCGGTTCATAATATCCGCCAGCATCTGCTGCCACAAGGCTGAATGGGCAAATCCTCCGGAAGCTCTCAGTCGCTCCACCTCGCCGCCCGTTCTCACTAGCGCCTCGAACACCGTCTGCATGTTGTAAAGGACGCCTTCCATCACGGCTCGAACTAAATGAGCCTGACTGTGGCGACGACTCAAGCCAAAAAAACTGGCGCGAGCCTGGGCATCCCACAGCGGCGCTCTCTCTCCGAGCAGATAGGGGTGAAAAATTAAGCCCTCAGCGCCGGGCGCGATCGCCGCCGCCATCTGCGTCATCCGCTCATAGGTAGAAGCACTGGGCTCTGAGCTAGACAGAGGCGGCTCTACTGCCGTCGAGTAGGGGACTAGGCAATCGCGCGTCCACTGCAAAGCGATGCCGCCATTGTTGACCGCCCCGCCCATTACCCACCAATCGGTAGCTAGCGCGTAGCAAAATAGCTGAGTAGCGCGATCAGTCGTCGGCTGGTGGACCGCTCGCCTGATCGCGCCGCTAGTGCCTAGCGTGATCGCCGCTATCTCTGGCGTGATGGCTCCCACCCCCAAATTAGCTAGCGGGCCGTCGCTCGCGCCGACTACGATGGCAGTCCCCGCCGGAATGCCCATTTTTTGGGCACAGATAGCGCGTAGCGGGAGCTGGTGTGTCGTTGGCACGAGCTGAGAAAGCTGAGCGTGCCTGATTCCCGCAAGTTCTACAGCGCCCTCATCCCAGTTGAGCCGGCTTAGGTTCAGCAGTCCTGTCGTAGACGCAATGGAGTAATCAATTACCCACTCACCACACCAATGCCACAGCACATATTCTTTAATCGAAACGACCCGTGCGGCTTGCGCAAATAGGGCTGGGCGCTCTTCACGCAGCCAGGCCAATTTCACGACGGGCGACATCGGGTGAGGGGGAATGCTGGTCCGCTGGTAAAGGCTATCTGCGCCATGCTTGGTCTGGGTGTCTTGGGCTTGCACCGCCTCGCTCCAGCGATCGCTCCGGCTATCGGCCCAGGTAAACATCGGTGTAATCGGTTGATTCTCCGCATCGATCAGTAGCAGTGTATGCATGGCCGCACTGAACGATACGCCCAGCAGCAGCCGGGTATCAATCCCGCTAGCTGCCACCACCTGAGTCACGGTTTGTAGGGTAGCCGCCAGAATCTCATCAGCCGATTGCTCAGCCGCACCGGGAACCGGCGATCGCAAAGGGTATTGTTCAGCGCATCGAGTAATCTGCACGCCGCGAGTATCAAATAGCACTGCCTTCGTACTGCTCGTGCCAATATCAACCCCGATGACGTAGCCCATAAGCTCATAGAGAAACGATTTAGAAAAACGGTTGAGAAACGATCAAACCTTAGCTAGGACGTTCAATCGACAGACTGCTCAGCGGCCCCATCCGGGACAATTCCTTCTAGGACTACTAGCGATTCGAGCACTTTTTTCACCAGCGGTGCGGTGACAGTTCCCCCATAGGCATCCTCTCCCTGTGGCTCATCAATGACCGCAAGAACGATATAGCGAGGATTGCTGACAGGCGCAATGCTGACAAAGCTGGTGATGCGCTGATCGCCATACGTACCGTATTCAGTTGCCTTCTGGGCAGTGCCAGTTTTTCCCGCAATTTGATAGCCTGCGATTTTAGCTGCCGACCCGGTGCCATCGTCTACGACTTCCTTCATCATGGTCAGCACTTGCTGAGCCACTTCTGGCGAAAATATTTGCTCAGGCTCGGGCCTTTGAGGCGTCCAAGTGCGCTCACCCTCTGCATTTGTCAAACCGCGCACGACGTGAGGCGTGACCCGCTTGCCACCATTGGCGAGGATGCCGTGAAGCTGCACCATTTGCAGCGGCGTGAGCGAAAACCCTTGCCCAAACGCAGTCGTCGCCGCTTCTACAGCGCTGCCGACGAACTGAGGGCGCGGCTTGATTTGAGCGCTGGTTTCACCGGGCAGCTCAATGCCCGTGGTTCTGCCGAGGCCCAATTTTTCTAGCCAGCCGTAATAGTCTTTGCGAGGCACGCTTTCCATCACATGTACCATGCCGACATTGCTGGAGTAGCGCAGCACGTCGGTAATTGAGAGCGGCCCGCGACCGCCGTAACTGAAAAAATCTACATTTTGAATGGGCCACTCGCCGATTTGAATGCGGCCTTCGTCGTTGACATAGTCGTCTACTCTGATTGCGCCGTTTTCTAGAGCGATCGCCACATTGATTGGCTTAAAGGTCGATCCTGGTTCATAAAGGTCGCTCACAGCCCAGTTTTTAAAGTATTCGATGTTGGCGTCGTAATAGCGGTTGGGATCGTAGGTAGGGGCGATCGCCATCGCTAACATCTCCCCCGTGTGGCTATCCATCACCATCAGCGCGCCTCGCTTGGCATCGTATTGGGCAAGCGTTTCACTGAGTCCTGCTTGAGCAATGCGCTGCAATCGACTATCAATCGTCAGCTGCATCTGTAAGTCGTCTCGGGTCACCTGCTGTAGCGGCGCAGCCTCACCCGCTTTGGGATCGTCATACATCAGCTGCTTTTGCAGGCTCAGCTCTAGGCCCTCTTTCGGGAGCCCCTCTAAGTCGATATAGCCTGTCACTTGAGCAAACAGATCGCCTTGGGGATACACCCTTTGTGGCGACGGTAGTAAATCTAACCCATCCAGCCGAAGCGCCTGTAGCCGCTTAGCGGTTTCTTCTGGAATATCTGTCGATAGCTTAATGCCGCTTTCCTGCTTCGAAAATAGAGCGGCGAGTTCTTGAGGCTCCTGCTCTAGCACAGTGCCCAAAGCTTCAGCAATGCGCTTAGCCGGTTTTTTGAACAGCATCGGGTGAACATACAGGGTGTAGACCACCTGATCCATTGCCACGACGTTCCCTTGACGATCAATCATCTGCCGTCTGGCCGTCCGGGGCGTGGCTTGAATGGCCTGTTGCTCTTGGGCCATCAGCTTCAGCGCATCGCCCACAATTAGCTGCAAATACGCCAGCCGGACACTCAGACCCACCATCGCTGTCAAGAGTACCAGCCACACACTAATCAAGCGTAGCCGAGGCGACTTTAGTCGAAATTCTCGAATTCTCTGCGGTGTTGAGCGCGGTAACCGCCGCGGAGAACTGCGGCGACGGTGACGAGTAGAAGCGGCCATAGTGCCTAGCTTTGTGTTCGGAAGCTCAATAGGTTTCCCAGCTTACGTGTATCTCTAGTTTGGTATCTCCAGCTTAGTACCCTAGCGGACGAGCCCTCTCAGGGGCCGGTTCGTTTTGAGCTGCTGGTGATTGGCGCTGAGGCGAGGGCGGCAAAAAGATAACGTCCCCTGGATTGTAAGGTTTTAGACCAGAGTCTTCTCGAATGGCCTGCTCAGCTAAGCTCTGCTTAATGGCCTCATTGGCAGTTGTGAGCTGTTGTGACTCACCTTGAAGGGCATCTAGTTCAGCGATCGCCCGGTCGGTAGACTTGTCTGCATAGACGGTCGAGCCATAGAGCACCAGCGCTCCTGTGATCAACAGACCTGTGAGCACGGTCGAGCCCTGCTGCATCAGGGTCAGAACCTTTAGGCCGAGGGGCAGCTTGGGCTGAGTGGGCAGCACCAACGTATGACCCGAGTCATCTGGCTGTACCCGCGCGGCCACTCCTCCCATCTGTAGGGAAACTACATTGTCAATGGCGTCACCGCGACTGGCATCCTCGACAGCGAGATTGGCAGGGCTGTGATTTGCTTTTGAATCAGAGTGAGTATGAGCAGCGTGAGCGCTCGGATCGAACTCGGTGGCAAAGACCATACGGGTTGTCTGTAAGTATGTATAAAGTCGGTAAGAATTACGCGCATACTACCGCGCAGATGCGCGAAGAACAAGCCTCCGCGCGGGTTTTCTCAGCAACTTCTTCTAAGTTCAGTAGGACTACCGACAAAGAACTGCTGATTTTACCAACCTAGTTTGGCTTGGGCCTGCTTAGAGCTGACTTAACTGGCTGGTCTAGGTTTCCCTTCTGGCAGCCCTACCATATCGGCATTGCTCTTACCGGGTGGAATCATTGGGTAGCAGTTTTCATCACGGCGAACGCGGACATCCATTAGCACCGGACCCTCGTCAGCCAGCATTTGAGCGATCGCTGCCGGTAGCTCATCTGGCGTATTGACGACCATTCCCTTCACGCCAAACGCTTTGGCTAGCAGCACAAAATCAGGCATCCCTACTTCCATATTGGACGAAGAATAGCGTTCTCCAAAAAACGTCTGCTGCCACTGACGCACCATTCCCTGCCAGCCATTGTTTAAGATGACTGTTTTCACCGGAATGCCATACTGCGCTAGGGTGGCTAGCTCTTGCAGATTCATCTGAAAGCTGGCGTCACCGCTAATACAGATCACCTGATGGTCTGGCAATGCGACCTGTACACCCATTGCCGCTGGCATACCAAAGCCCATCGTGCCTAGCCCGGCGCTAGAGATCCACTGACGCGGTCCGTTCTTTAAAAACTGCGCTGCCCACATTTGGTGTTGGCCCACATCAGTTGTGTAGTAAGCGTGGGGGGCCTGGTTCGTCAGCTCGACGATCACTGACTGCGGCGAGATCTGGTCGGGATAGGTCGGTGCGACCAATGGGTAATCTCGCTTCCAAGTGTCTACGCGATCGCGCCATGCCTGTGTCTGCTGAGTATCTGGCATGTCTCGCTCGCCAAGCTTAGCGAGCAATGCCTTCAATACTGCCTTGACATCGCCGACAATCGGCACTTCGGGCACGCGATTTTTGCCCACTTCCGCTGGGTCAATATCAATGTGAATCACCTTGGCCTTAGAGGCAAATTTCTCTAGGTTGCCCGCAACACGATCATCAAATCGAGCACCGATGGCGATTAGCAAATCGCACTGACTCACCGCAAAGTTAGCATAGGCCGTGCCATGCATCCCTAGCATGCCGACGGCCAAGGGATGGTGCTCATCGACTGCGCCTTTACCCATCAGCGTAGTGGTAATGGGTGCGGCAAATGCATCGGCCAGCGCCTGAATTTCAACATGTGCATCGGATGAAATCGCCCCGCCGCCGACATATAGCAGCGGACATGAGGCTTCGCGCAGTAGGGCGATCGCCTCATCAATCTGCTGTAAATCCCCCGAGACCTGAGGTCTATAGCCTGGAATCTCCACATCCCCCGGCGCAACCGGAATATAGTCGATTTCTTCGATGCCCACATCCTTAGGCACATCGATCAATACAGGGCCAGGTCTGCCCGTTCTGGCAATGTAAAAGGCTTCGGCCACAATTTGGGCCATTTGGTTCGCGTCCCGCACGACATAAGAATGCTTGACAATCGGCAGCGTAATGCCGTGAATATCTGTCTCTTGAAAGGCGTCTGTGCCAATCGCCGCGCGGGTAACTTGTCCGGTGACCACCACCATTGGGATAGAGTCCATTTGCGCGGTAGCGATGCCGGTCACTAAGTTGGTTGCACCTGGCCCAGAGGTCGCAAAGCACACGCCTACCTGACCAGTGGCTCGCGCATAGCCATCAGCCGCGTGCGACGCCCCTTGCTCGTGGCGCACCAAAATATGCTGGACGAGATCCTTTGCCTCTGCTTTATAAAGTTCGTCGTAAATGGGCAGGATCGCGCCGCCGGGATAGCCAAAAATATGCTTGACGCCGTGGCGTACTAGGCTATCGATCAGCGCGTAGGCACCGCTGACTCGTTGGGTAGCCGTTGGAGATTCCAGGAGGGTAGGAGAGGCCATAGAACAATAAAAAGGAAACCACAAGTCAGGAGGCTAGAGAACGTCTCAACGTTTATCTCAGCTTCAATCAAGTGTAGATTGTAGCCAAACGAACAACAAGATTTTTCCTTTAAACCTTGTTAGGGAAAAAAGACATCTCAGTCTAGCGATCTCAGCTAGCGCTGCCGCCTGCCGTTGCGTATGAGCTGACGACAGAGAGCTGCTGTCTTAAAAAATCGGCGGCTGTGATGGGTATATCGCCTTTTTCCCCTACTTGCCAGCCACTGACCTGCTCAGGATTTCCCCACAACCTCAGATGGTCTACCGCGGGATCGGCATAAAAGTTTACTTTCCCAGCGCCCAGCGGTAGCGTACTCCAGTGAGTAAAGCCATCGTGACTGAGGCGACTGATCGGTAGGCCCAGTAACGGGACACCCCAGCCATCTAGGGCGAAAAAATGAGCGATACTGCCGCCCTGCTGTTGCCAAAGACTCAGCGCGCCAGCCAGTCCTACGACGCCTGCGCTAAAGCCAATTGCAATAATGGGTTGATGTCTCTTCGAGTCAGCTAAGGTGTGGCTCAGCCAGCGAAAAACTGCTAGCGGATCGGCGGGAAAGGCGTCTACTACCTGAGGCTGGATAAAGGGAGGAAGCGATCGCACAAACTGATCTGTCAGCTGAGCCTCGTGAAATCCTGGGCAAATAATAACCAGTTGCTTGGCGGGCGTGGTTTGATTAAATGTACTCATAATTCAAAGCAACGCTTGCCTTTCTTAATCTCTACGACTTTGCTTACCGAATTTTAACGTTCGGTTCTACCCATAGCCAGGATAAAAGGCTTACCGGTAGGGTGGAAACAATTGGCCTATCGGCACAGGCGCACCCATGAGCAAAACGGAACAGCTTCTACCTTCTATTAGCGCACTGGTTGCCCTCGGTGAATTTGCCCAGGGCGATCAGCTAAGTGATACCCAGCAAATTAAGACTGTTAGCGACACCTTGACAGCAGCCGCAAAGCAGCAGCGGGCAGAGCAAGAATGGCAGGCGGCGATCGCAGCGCTAGGACAGCTACTCGCCCAACCGGCTGCTGGTAATTACAGCGATCCAAACACTCGCGCTTCCAAAAGACCCAGCCCAGCGAGAAGGGCAAAGAAATCTGCTCGCTCTGCAGCTCACACGCCTCAGGCATTAATCATTTCAGGCCCCGTGCCGCTACTCAATGACTCAACGCTCATTGGCCGTGTGTCTAACTGGACATTGGTCCCCCGCTCATCGGCGCAGCTCGCCTCGACGTTCGACGCCCTTTCGCCGATGGGCCGACTCTTCCAGAAACAGTTTAAAAAGCAGCCCACCACCCGACTCCTGCCGTTACTAGAAGACGATCCGCTAGTGCAGGAGCAGTTCTCGCTGGTCCTCACGCCTCATTTCTCGCTGGTGCTGGTGCTGGGCAAAGATGCTGACGATGAGCTGCGTTTTCAGTTTTCGTTCATGCCTAGAGTCGTGACATCGGTTTGGCGAATTTTGCGATCGCGCATTCGCGTGATTCGTCCCCACCAGCTCGACTTTATCGATCCGCTGGTCGAAAAGTTTGCACCCAGCGACCCGGACTACCGGATTGTTAGCCAGTTCAACCGCTGGATGCTCGCCTGCCGGCCTCATGAGGTTAGTCAGTCTACTGGCCCGTCTATCTCTCAGACCCAGTTTCAGTCTACAGCTCCGCCAGCCGGATCGAATGTGATTGCTTCACCCAACGGCCAGGGCAGGGACCCTAGCGCAGCAGGCTCTGTGTATCCGGAAACGGCTGGTGCCCAATTTTCTGACAGTGAGCTGCTCAAAGCAATGGCCCACGAAATTCGCACGCCGCTGACGACTATCCGCACATACACGCGATCGCTCCTCAAACGCCAAAATCTAGATCCGCAAGTGATCAAGCGGCTGCAAAGCATCGACCGCGAATGTACCCAGCAGATTGACAGATTCAGTCTTATCTTTCGGGCGGTAGAGCTAGAAGCAGCCAGTCAATCACCGAAATCCCCCTTGAGTGCGATCGCGCTCCATCAGGTCTTTCAAGAAGCGATCCCACAGTGGCAGCAAGCCGCCCGCCGCCGTAACCTTTCACTCGAAGTCGGTCTGCCGCCAGAGCTGCCGATGGTTGCCAGCGATCCCAATATGCTTCAGCATGTGCTCACTGGCTTAGTCGAGCTGTTTACTCACAGCGTTTCTCCCGGTAGCCACATTCAGCTCCATGTGCTGCATGCCGGTGAACAGCTTAAGCTTCAGTTTCAGTCTCAAGTCGATCCGAGCGAAGCGAATACAGCTCCTGCTTGTGCTCCGCCCCCCCTTCAGTCTTTAGGACACTTACTAATGTTCCAGCCCGACACAGGTGGTCTTAGCTTGAACCTAGAAGCCACCAAAAATCTTTTCCATGCCCTGGGTGCTAAGCTCACTGTCCGCGAACGCTCCAATCAAGGCACCACCTGGACCGTCTTTTTACCCTTGGAGACGAGTGGGCTCAAGTCGTACCCCATTGTGTAGGCTGGTGGAAATGGTAAAAAACAGTTTGATATATGGGTAGCCTAGACCTGACTGACTTAGCGCAGATTGTCATTACAGATGAGCTGTTTCAACGTCCCCAACGAGCTACCAACTTCGAAGCAGAAAACTATGCGCTTCACAGTCTCGCATCCCAACTAACTAAATCCTCCCAGGACTTGCTGCAAAGCTTAGCATCAGTTGCTGTCGAGATCTGTCGAGCTGGCTCAGCCGGCATCAGCATTCCAGAGACTGGGTCAGAGGGTGAAGAGGTTTTTCGGTGGGTAGCCCTTGCTGGTGCTTACACCCATGTTGAAAAAACAATACCCCGTCATTTCACCCTGTGTAATATTTGCCTAGAGCGCCGTACCCCTCAACTTTATTCATATCCAGGAAGGTACTTCGAGGGTTTGCAGTATCTCCAGCCGCCAATGGTTGAATGCCTAGTCCTACCTATTTTTGTCAATGCCAGTCCACTAGGGACCCTTTGGATAGTCGCTCATGATGATGCCAGACAGTTTGACGCGGAGGATCTGCGCATCATGGGTAGTCTGGCTCAGTTCACAGCCGTTTCGCTTTATCAAATGCAGACACACGATAGAGCTGAAGCAGCGATCGCTAAGGAGCAACTAGCTCGAAAAAAAGCAGAAGCCGCCATCCAGCTTAGAGACGAATTTATTGCCACCGTTTCCCACGAGCTTAGAACGCCACTGGCCAACATGAAGGTTGCTATTCGGATGCTGAGCCTGACAGCTAGCGATAGTCACTGCCAGCGATACTTGCAGATACTAGAAACCGAGTGCAATCGCGAAGTTAAGCTGGTAAACAATCTATTAGACTTGCAGCGCCTAGAAGCGGGTATAGAGTCTGTCTTGCCCTCGCCGACTGATTTGTCAGAATGGCTAACGCCGCTGATCGAATCGTTTCAAGATCGTATGCATAATCAGCAGCAGGCATTAGAGCTGTACATACCGGCCGAATTGCCACTGCTTATGATCGATACGATTAAGCTGGAGCGAGTCATTACCGAATTGCTCAACAACGCCTGCAAATACACGCCTGCTGAAGGCACAATTGAAATTTCGGTAAGCCTTACGCCGAACTTGATAGAGTTCAGCTTGAGCAATACTGGGATCGAGATTCCTGCTTCTGCTTTGCCCAAGCTATTCGATAAGTTTTATCGGGCTACAGAAGGTACCCAGAAGGAGCCTGGGAGCGGATTGGGGCTAGCATTAGCACAAAGAATGGTTGACTTGATGGAAGGCAAAATCCTGGCGAAAAGCCAAGATAAGATAACGACTTTTACCATCGTCCTGCCTAGAGTTGACGTATAGCAAAGCAAGGATGCATTCTTGCTTTGCTAGTCATGTTGGCTGTTGTTTTATGATGTTTTCGGCTGATGTCAATGTCCTAACCAACATGACAGAAGCTATAGATTGATAGCCACCTCGCCCATTCTAGGCAGTTAGTTGTGCTCTAGTTTTTATCTCACCATTAGCGCTGGTATTGCCGGTTGAGCAAGCAGATCCATTTGGCTATCCCAGAACTCAACCCATAGATCGCAGTACTGCTCACACAGATCGCTAATAAGCTCGTATTTCTCTGGTACCAGTGCTTGCATGAGAACATACCAGAGATCGTCTTCGTGAGCGTCATCATTGGCGTCTGCTTCGGTGTCATCGCTGGTGCCGTGGCAGCGGTAATACCCTGTATCGACTGAGACTCCTATTGCCTTGGTGTTCTGGCGTAAAGGTGCGCTAAAGAGGACAACTTCTTCTTCAGCAACGGCTAGCAAGCTAGTGACTTGGCTGAAGTCATCAAAGCTTTCTTCTAGATAAGTTCGGACCTTTTGAGCGATCGCCGATGGCACATAAGCAGATCGCTCTTCAAGCGTAATCCCCAGATCATTCAGCAGCTGCTCAAAAAGAGGGTAGTGGGCGCAGCATGGGTTCCCCCGATAGTAGCCAGCGGCATCCGCTCCCGGCAGAAAGCCAAATTCATCGAGTGTATTCAGTGTCAACAAGAACCGCGCCTGCATTTTGCTACCTGGAGCTAGCCGGGACTCTAGCTGGCGACTTTGGTATTGAGCGACTAGTAGGGCGTCGGTAAAAATCTGAACAATCGCGTATCGATACTCTAGATGTATACGTTTCAGCTGCTCCGGATTAAAGCGACCTTGATTCAATGCCTGAATAGCGGGATGGCGGGCAACGGGATGCTGCTGAAGCCGCTGCTTTAAGCGGGTGATAAACTGCTGATTCTGCAGCCACCGCTTTTCTGAGACAGATTCTTGAATGGCGGTTCTAGCAAGCTGACGGGGGGCATCGAAAGCTGTCATTTAGACCTTCCTCTTTGTGGAACGTTGAGATTCTGCGTGAAAACACTAGGTTTTTGCCGCTACAACCCAAACTTTAGAACAAAGAAGTAAATATTTCCAGGAATTTTCTTAAGGGGCACAGCATCCATAACGTGCTTTGCCCTTTGCTTGAGGAAGGTTTTTACGTAAATTTCTTGCGGAAAAAGAAGCCACAACTGGCTGTGAGGTTAATATTTCAGGCGATCGCACTCGCATGCGAAATCGGAATAGAAACGATAAACTCAGTGCCCTGTTCCGATAACGAATTGAATTTTAGATGACCTCTGTGCTTCTCAGTGACGATTTGATAGCTAATGGACAATCCTAATCCTGTTCCTTGACCAACCGGCTTTGTGGTGAAAAAGGGGTCAAAAATATACTTCTGAACTGCCTGAGGAATACCCGGCCCATTATCAGCAATGTGAATATCTACTCGGTTGGGTTGAGCCAACCGTGTGGTGATAGAAATTTTGCCTGGGTGCTTAACAGGGTCTTGATCGAGCTGAAGGTTCTTTCTTTTGATGGCTTCAATTGCGTTGTTCAAAAGGTTCATAAACACCTGATTGAGCTGCCCTGGATAACACTCAACGGGTGGAATCTCTCCATACTGCTTGACGAGCTGAATGTCTGAAGGGCCTACTTGAGCGCCTACTTGCTGGTGCAGTTTATCTTGCAGCAGCAATAGAATACTATCTAGGTTTTCGTGCAAGTTTATCGATTTGTATTCTGCTTCATCCAGGCGAGAGAACGTTCTAAGTGCCTGTACAATTTTTTGAATTCGCTCTGATCCAACTTCCATCGACCGACATAGTTTCGGCAAATCTTCTACCAGATAATTCAGATCAATATTATCTAGTACAGTCGAAATTTCTATGGGGGGCTGTGGATAGCGATCGCTATAGAGCTTGGCTACCTCTAATAGTGATTGGGTGTAGCTCGCAACATGAACCAGATTGCCTTGAATAAAGTTAATTGGATTATTGATTTCATGAGCGACACCCCCAACTAATCGACCTAGCGCCGACATCTTTTCGCTTTGAACTAAGTTTGACTGGGTTTGTTTCAGCTCACTTAATGCCTGTTTCAACTCTTCGGTTTGTTGGGCGAGTTCTACAGTTCGATTTTCAACGCGTAGCTCTAACTCTGCATTAAGCATTTTTAATGCATGGGTTGCCTGGTGTCTTTCTAGCTCAGCACTGGCCCTCGCTGCAAACAGCTTCAGCAGATCCTCATGTAGCTTGCGCTGTAGAATTGGCTGACTATCTAGGACCGCCACATTTCCAAGAATCTTGCCTTGATGACTCCGTAATGACACCCCGACATAGCTTTCAGCTTCTAGCAAAGGCAGCGCTGGCTGGTGAGGAAACAGTTTTTGTACCCCGCTTGAGCAGTAGTAAATGTCTTGGGCGAGCACAACCCCACAGGGCCCTGGCTGGGGATCGTAAGTGATGCTAGGGGCAATCTCCCCATCTCGCCAAAATGCAAGCGTTTGAAGCTGACCATTTTCTAAGATCTCAGTTAGTAAGCAGTGGCGAACATTCAGTGCGAGCGCCAGACTACGGACTAAGTTTTCAAAGAAAAGCTGTCCAGTTGATGCAGCCGTATCTCTGACAATTACTTCAATCACAGATTCCGCAGATGGAGCAAGCCGACAGGTCTGATTTTCTTGAGATTGATTGCCTATCATGTATCTATCCAACTAAGAAAGTGACTGCCTTTAAAATTCCCTCGCCTAGAACTCCCCTAACTCAGCAGATCTTCTCTCTATGTTCCTTTGAATGCCCTTCATCTACTCAGTTTGGTTGATCAGCAAGGTATCTGCACTAACGCGACAGGTGTATGTGATGGTAATACGTATAGAGCATAAAAACGCCGCCCCCTCAGTGAGTTAAGGGGGCGGCGCTTCATGCTCTATTCAGTTAGTAAACCCAGCCTTTGTGGGGGGTGAAAAAAACTCTAGAGCGCGTTACCACGAGGCAGAACTTCTTCAGGGAAGACAAACTGCTGATGCGGCTGGTCCTGAGGCGCCAACCACGCCCGGATGCCCTCGTTCAGCAAGATGTTCTTCGTATAGAACGTCTCAA
>JBAUIB010000353.1:0-2622 GCA_049680585.1 Phormidesmis sp. | reverse complement strand
CGGCGGAAACGAAATCGCTTCAAAAAGAAAGTGCTGTGTTCCAACCGATATCACTATCCTAACAAATGTAACGGAATGTTGCAAGCTCTCAGATACACTTCTTAAGAATTTATACCTATTGGCATAGAGAGTCCGCACAGACAACTTTCTCAGATAGGCAAAGCAAGCTATCAGTGGGCTTTCTGTAGTGTTGTGGATGATGAGCGGTGTGAACTATGAGAGCCGTCCTAGCCAAAGATTGGGTTTTCGTACTTGGGCGGTCAGGCCACTCGGATATGTATCGGTTTGGCTGCCGTTGGGGGCGTCTAACAGGGCAAGGAGCTTTTCTATTTGTTGAAAGCTGGGCGGTTCAGGCAAGCTTTTTTGGAGAATTTGCCTGAGCACTCGCCGCTGTAGTGCTAAGGGGGCAAGTGCTAAGGGGGCGAGATCCGCCTCCCAGCTTCGGTGTCCGTTAGGCGCTTCTACCTCGGTGACGACTTGGTCATAAAGGGCAGTGGTCTGCGCGTTCAGATACGCAATGTCGGCGGCGGCAACTTCTGCAGTTTGTGATAGCGCTTGCTCTACGTTTGGGTTGAAGTGTTTGCGTAAATAGGGCAGTAGCGCTCGGCGGATGCGGTTGCGGCGAAAGTGCAGGTCGTGGTTGCTGCTATCTTGCCAGATGGGTAGCTGCTGCTGCTGGCAAAAGTCGGCGGTGTCTTGGCGGCGCAGATGCAGGAGCGGTCTGACTAATGTAATGGTGGGCTGAGCAGTATCGAGCGATCGCTGCCAAGGTAAGGAACTGATGCCGTCAAGACCGCTGCCTCTAGTGAGGTTGTACAAGACGGTTTCAGCGCGATCGCTCGCCGTATGACCGGTCACTACATGGGAGTACCCCTGCGCTCTCGCGATTTTTGCAAACGTCTCGTAGCGCCATTTTCTCGCAGCCGCTTCATTCGCTGGTGGAAGATCGGCGATCTCCAACCAAGCAGGCACCTGCCAGGTTTTAGCGAGCTGCAAAACGTGGTTGGCATTGTCGCCAGAATCGGTTCGCCAACGGTGGTCGCAGTGAGCGATCGCCAAATACCATTGCCACTTAGGCTGAATGTCTATGAGTAAGCGAGCCAGCGTTAAAGAATCTTGTCCGCCAGAAACCGCGATCAAAATCCGACTGTTTTTAGGCAGCAGGCGATGCTGACGAAGCCGGATATGCAATCTAGCGTGGGTGACAGACCAGACCATAGTCGCTATGCGCGGCCTCCCGTTCGAGGCAAGTTAATCCTGAGCAATGTCATCTTGAGTATCAGCAGATGACGATTTAACCTGCTCGGTGGCCTCATTGATGCGCTGTTTAGCGCGATCTAGCCAGTTTTCCGACTCTTCAGAACTGCTGCGAATAGAAGAGCGGTTGCTTGAGCTGGCTTGGGTCGAATCTTTGAGGTCATCGGGGTTAGTCGGAACAGGCGAGCTTGATGAGTGATTAGGTGACTTCGGAATACTGTTTAAATCCATCGTAATATCGCCCGCTTCGCTTCTGGTGCGGCCGACTAGACCTGCGCCGATAGCTGCTGCCCCGCCAACCATCGCGGCACGACTACTTGTTATCGGATTATCAGCGCCTGTAGACTCTAAGCGAGAATCTGAGCGCTGTGTTGTCTCTGCGGTGGTGGGTTCTAATGTCTCAGCTGATCCTTCAGTTGGCGGTACGTTGGGAGAACTCTCTGACGCATTGCCGCTGCGATCCGTCCCGCCGACAGCCGTCTCGCTAAGATCCGTCCCATTACGATCCGCAGCGCTGCGAATTTGATCGTCTTCTTCTCTAGCTGCGCCGATAGCATGACTGGTTCCCTCTTCGTCGCCTTGCCTACCCGCTGCCAAGATCAGCAAGGACAATCCTGAGAGGGGTAGCAGTAACCACCACCAGCGCCCTCGACCTGCAACCAAATCGTCCACAGAGGTCGCAGTGTCTGCAGAGCGCGCCTCTTCGCTACCCTCATCCATGCCATTAGCAGAAATCCCCTCTAAAGGATCAGCCGTCGTGGGTTCACCCGTACCTACAGCGTCCGGATTAGCCGCCGTGCCCTCTGCTGTACCATCGGCTCCTATACCATTGGCTCCGCCATCAGCAGAAGTATTGCTACTCGCTGCTCCTGTCGCCGGGTTTGTACTGACGCTTGAGGCACTACTCGCGGCTCCCTCACTCGAGAGATCAGCTTGGTTGAGGATGGCTTGACCTGGACTGCCCGTGGCATATCCTAGGAAAGCCGCGATCGCTGGTGAGGCCCCACCGACATAGACAAAAGAATACGGTTGAGAAAAGGGGTAGCGTGGATCGGTGGGTGGCGTCTTGTGCAGCTCAAGGGCTCTCACGGCTGATTGACCTTCTAGCTGAGCGACCAGCACATAGCCAATGCCGTCTGCCCCGAGCGCTTGTGCCAACGCCTCTATAGAGTCTTCGCTAAGCTGGGTGGCGTTGTTGCCCGTTTCAAACGGCGCAGTTGTAAAGACTGGATACGTTTTGAGGGCCTGGCGGGTCTCGCTAGTGGCCGGACGATCAATCACCCGAATGGGCCCTGGTGCACCGCCAAGCTGGGACCAGTCGTTGATTTCTCCTCTGAAAATTTGTGCAAACTGACTGCCCGTAAG
>JBAUIB010000352.1:0-13815 GCA_049680585.1 Phormidesmis sp. | reverse complement strand
GTGTCGCCCAGCCCGTAGCTTTCTAAGTGGGTGTAGTGAAACTTGGGGCGGCGAATCAGATCGGCGAGCGTCACCGATCCTTTAATGCGCTGCTGCGTGTCAGCGTAAATCTGCTGGCCGATCTCGTCGTGCTCTTTTACACGGGTCGTGTGCAGCCGGTCTTTCTCTGCGGCAATCTTTTCTTGCTTGTGAGTGAATAGCCGCCAGCGACGATCATCAATCAGCCCAATCTCTCGGCCTAGCGGGGTTAGCCGCTGGTCCGCATTGTCTGAGCGCAAAATTAGCCGATATTCCGAGCGCGAGGTCAGCACCCGGTAAGGCTCACGCAAGTCCTTAGTGCACAGATCATCAATTAGCGTCCCCAGATAGCTACCTTCGCGTGGGAACACCACCATCTCTTTGTCCTGTATCCGCCTAGCTGCGTTGATACCAGCGACGAGTCCCTGACCGGCTGCTTCTTCGTAGCCAGTGGTTCCGTTGATTTGTCCGGCGCAAAAGAGTCCTGCCACTTTTTTAGTCATGAGAGTAGGGAAGCACTGCGTGGCGGGGAGGTAGTCGTAGTCTACGGCGTAGGCGGGGCGCAGCATGGTGCAGGTTTCTAGGCCGGGGAGCGATCGCAGCATCTGCACCTGAATTGACTCGGGTAGCCCCGTCGAAAAACCCTGAATGTATAGCTCCGGGTAGTCTCGGCCCTCAGGCTCAATAAAAATTTGATGGCTTTCTTTGTCAGCAAAGCGCACAATTTTATCTTCAATCGAAGGGCAGTAGCGCGGCCCCTTAGAATCTACCCAGCCGCCGTAGACCGGTGAGAGTTCGAGGTTGTCGCGAATAATCTTGTGGGTTGCGGCGGTAGTGCGTGTCATGTAGCAGGGCACTTGCTGGCGCGGTTGCCACACCGCCGGATCAAAGCTAAACCAGCGCACATCAACATCGCCGGGCTGCTCTTCTAACTTGCGGTAGTCAACCGAGCGCTTGTCTACGCGAGCCGGCGTTCCTGTTTTTAGCCGCCCAGTTTCAAAGCCTAAGCGATGAAGCGTTTCACTCATCCCAATCGCGGCAGGTTCTCCAGCCCGGCCTGCTGAGAGAGACTTTTTCCCCACCCAAATCGTGCCGTTAAGGAAGGTGCCGGTCGTCAGGATGACCGCTTTGCAGCCAAACGCCATCCCAAAGTAGGTTTCGATGCCGATAATTTCGTCGTTTTCGCCCAGCACCAAATCGGTCGCCATACCTTCGCGCAGCACCAGATTTTCTTGATTTTCCACCACTGACTTCATCACAGCGGCATATTCGCGCTTGTCTGTTTGGGCTCGCAGCGCCCAGACAGCCGGTCCCCGCGAGCTGTTGAGAATGCGCTTTTGCAGATAGGTGCGATCAGCGACTTTGCCGATTTCACCGCCCAACGCATCGACTTCGTGGGCGAGCTGAGACTTAGCTGGTCCCCCTACCGCCGGGTTACAGGGCTGCCAGGCAATCCGATCCAAATTCATCGTCAGCAGCAGCGTCCGGCACCCCAAACGCGCCGCTGCCAAGGCCGCCTCACAGCCCGCGTGACCGGCACCGACGACAACCACGTCAAATTCGTCTGAAAAAGAAATGCTCATACTGCTTGGCTGATCACATACTATTTGGCTGGTCACTGAAGAGCCACTGGGCTAAAAATTCTGACGGCGTTATATTTTTAAACCGCTAGTCTACTGATACTAGCGCTAATATCAGCACAGCGAGCCTAGCAGGTAACGGCAGATGGATTTGGGTCAGGTGCTAGCACTCAAACAAGACAAAATTATTCAGCTGTGGATAGACAAAGTGCGCAGCGATGGCGATATTGACAGCACTCGTGGCCTCACCTATAAAGCCATCCTAGACAGCCTGCCACAGCTCATTGAGACGATTACCCACTTGCTTTCGCACATTACTTCAGATGATCTTCAAGCGCTGCTAAAAGAAGGGATTGATCACGGGGCAGCGCGAGCCCGGCAAGGCTACGATGCCGAAGAGATTGTGCGCGAATACGCTATCTTGCGCGATATCATTCTTGACGAATTAGAAGTTGAGCTTTTGCCGGGCGATCCACTGCTGCTGTTGAGGGCGCTTCGCTTGGTCAACGGGGCAATGGATCGAGCAACTGAATTTTGCTTTAAGCGCTATACCGAAGAGCGTTTGCAAGAGGTGAACTTGCTCTATGACGAACTGGTCACCAGCAATCAAGAGCTGGACCGGCTGGTGGTCTGTGAAAAAAAACATTTGGCGCACCTAGCGCATGAGCTGAAAAGTCCTTTGAGTAGCATCATCGGCTACTCAGATCTGTTTTTGCGGCAGCAGGCAAACGGCGGTCCTGTTCACCCCAAGTACATTGAGCAGGTGCGCACGAGTGGGCGACGATTGCTAGGCATGATTGACGAGGCGCTTGAGATGTCGGCGTATCGGGCAGGCAAAGTGAGGGTAGACGTCGAACCGGTACAGGTATGTGATGTCGTCACAGAAGTGGCGATGGCCCTAGAAACGCTGGCGCAGCAGAAAGGATTGGCGATGTTGGTGACTTGTGAGCCATCAATAGACCAGGTGGCGACTGACAAGAAGCGATTACGACAGGTAGTGACCAATGTGATTAGCAATGCGCTGCGCTATACAGAATGCGGCAGTGTCGAGATTCATGTGCGCTCTATAAAAATGATCGCGGAGAAAGGGCTCACGGCAACAGCACTAGAAGCGGATCAAATTGAAGGCGATCGCGTCGAAATAGAAGTCACCGATACGGGGCTGGGGATTGATGTGGTGGATCAAAGCCGCATTTTTGAGCCGTATTATCAGGGGAAGGCCGGTCAGCAGCTGCCGAGTAGCACCGGACTGGGGCTGGCGATCGCCCGCGAAGTGGTACAACTGCTTCAGGGCAGCATTCAGTTGAGTTCTGAGCCCGAAGTCGGCTCGACTTTTACCATTGCGTTGCCGCTGCACTACCAAAGCAAAGACGCCTGATGTCTCAACGACTACGCTGAATTCACCTCCCACCCCTCACCCGCTAGAAACGGCACTATGGCTTCCCCCCAACTCATCGCCTTCGACTTCGATGGGGTCATCTGTGATGGCCTGATCGAGTACTTTCAAACGGCTTGGCGAGCTTATTGCCAGCTCTTTGCCCCCGATAGCGATACACCACCTGACGGCCTCGCCGAAAAATTTTATCCGCTGCGCCCGGTGGTCGAAACCGGCTGGGAAATGCCCGTACTGGTTCAAGCCTTAGTACAAGGAGCAGAGTCGGCGCAAATTATTGAGCAGTGGCCGCAGATGGCATTGCCCTACCTAGAAGCCGCAGATCTCACTAAGTCTCAGTCCGTACAGGCACTAGATGGCGTGCGCGATCGCTGGATTCAGCAGGATTTACAAAGTTGGCTGGCGCTGCATCGATTTTATCCTGGCATGATTGAGCGATTGGGTGAGCTGCTGACCGGGGAGAGGCCAGTGTATATCGTCAGTACGAAAGAGGGGCGATTTATTCAGGCGCTGCTGGGGACAAGTGGGGTAGATTTTCCGAGCGATCGCATCATCGGCAAAGAAGCCAAACGACCCAAATACGAAACCCTGCGCCTGCTCAAAGAAAAGCACGCTGCGCCGGACATTTGGTTTGTTGAAGATCGATTCCCGGCGCTTAACGAGGTAAAGGCGCAAAGCGATCTATCAGATGTGCAGCTCTTTTTAGCTGACTGGGGCTATAACCTAGCGCCTGATCGCGACCGAGCCTGCCAAGATTCACGCATTCATCTATTATCGTTAGAGCAGGTAGTACAAAAGTTCGATAGCTGGATTGCTTAACCTCACCGCCGACCCGCCATGCTCGATCTCACCAAGCTCGCCCGTCAGATGCAGGGGATTAGCGATCATCTCTCCCAAGAGGCGGCAGCGGCGCGTATGCGAATTGAACTTGCCCGTCAGCTCATGCAGGCTGCTGCGGAGCGACAGGGCGAGCTAGTCGAGCAGTTGCAGGAGGGGCGCGATCGCCTCATTTTTGCCGCTGCCGAACCGATTGAACCGCTCGATACCAAAATCGCGCTCGACACAGCACCCAGCGCTCATACGGTGGTCTCTGCTGACGGCTCGCAGATTTCGCCGAGCCACCATGAAATTGCCTACTGCTACCTGTTGAACATCAGTCGCGTGATCATCCACTACGGGCAGAGCCGCTACCCGGTGCTCGACAGCGTGCCTGAGGTGATCTACCGGCCAGAAGATCTGTATGCTTCGCGGCAATGGGGCATTAGCACAGAAGAGTGGATGGGCTATCGGCGCACAGCTGCAGAGGCGGTAATGCTGGGAGAATTGGGGGAGCAGGGGCAGCAAGGACGCCAGGGCATGTCAGGACCTACCCTGGCTCTGACAGATGGCTCTTTGATCTATTGGTTTCTAGAGCAGCTGCCTGTAAAGGCGCGAGATGAAATTCTGCAACCGGTCTTGGCCTCGTGGGATCGGTTACGCCAGGCGCGGGTGCCGGTGATGGGCTACATTAGCGCCTCTCGCAGTTCTGAAGCGCTCAACTTTTTGCGATTGCAGGCTTGCCCTTATCCGACGCCTGATTGCTTGAGTCACTGCCAAGCTGATCGCCGCCAAACGCTGCCATGTCAAACCTTTTCACCGCTGCGAGATGTCACGGTATGGGCCACTGCCCTATCACCTGGGGAGCGAGGGCCACTGTGGAAAAGCTCGGCGGATATTTTGAGCTGCTATGGCGAGCATACGGTGTACTTTTGCTATGTGCACGTGGGCGCAGAGGTGGCGCGAGTAGAGTTTCCGCAGTGGGTGGTAGAAGATAAAGTGCAGCTAAATGAGGCGCTGAGTCTGATGCTGGCGCAGGTGCAAAAAGGATTTGGCTATCCGGTGGCGCTGGCTGAGGCGCACAATCAGGCAGTGGTGAGGGGCGGCGATCGCACTCGATTTTTCACGCTGCTAGAGCAGCAGATGATCCGCGCGGGCCTCAAAAATGTAGGCACCTCGTTTAAAGAAGCTCGCAAGCGCGGCAGCATTGCGTAGAATTTGCTGAGCGGATGGCTGAACGGACCTTCTAACCTATCGACTTATCGCGCTGGTTCAACGCCTGCTGAATGTGGCTGAGCGTGATATTTTTGGCATTTTTAGACTGGGCGATCACAATTGCATTGGCCGCGATCGCCTGAATTTCACCGCCCGAAAGCTTCATCTGCTCCGCCAGCGCCGACCAGCTGATTTTAGTGCTACAGGTAATACCCGCAAAGGCTTGCCGCCAGAGCATTGTCCGCGCCGCCGTCCGTGGCAGAGGTAAGCTGAGGACCGCATCCATCTGCTGTCGCCACTTCGCCTTTACCGTATGCAGATAACGCGTGCTGAGCAATGTCAACCCTGGCGAGGTCTGTCGCTGCTTCAGCCACTGGGCAAGCTGCGCCGCATCCAGCGAGCCATTGTTGCGCCCCAACCAAATCGAGGCAGACTTGATCAGCAGCACCGGATAGCGGGTCGCATCTAGCGAGGCCAGTACTTCTTCCCAGTGCTCTGGAGGGACTTGCTTGAGATCGAGCACGCAAAGCGGCTGACGGAGGGATGTAGCGATCGCCCCGGCGGCCATACTTTTACCCGTGCCTATCGTCCCGACTAAAAGTGCCACCTGCCCCCGCGGCAAAGGCGACGTCTCGACCTCAGAGAGTGCACCCGAGAGCGCCACTGAGAGTGCCACTGAGAAGCGAGTCAGCAGTCCTGCTGCTGCCTGCTGCGTTAGCGTTTGCAGCTGAGAGAGCAAAGGGGCCGGTAGAATTAGCTGATCCCACGGCACCTCGGGCTGCGTAATTTTGACAGCGCGGGTGGCAGGCGTGGACGCAGGTAAGGCGAGTACGGGCTTAGACGGTTCAGCTGACGATTCAGCGCTAGGCGATTCAGATGAGGTGGCCAACTGCTTAAAAAGCACATGCTGATCAGGCTGCTCTGCCAGCAAATAATCAACCCAATGATCGCTTAGCTGCAAGTAGCTGTTGAGCCGAGTGCTCGGGCGGGTGGAAACGTAGCACAAAATCTTCTTTTCGATCAGCGAGGCAGGTGAAGTAAGCTGCGATCGCGCTCGTCTGCGTTCTAAGTCGTTACGACACAAGAGCCGCAGTGCCAGATCAACCGTCGGTAAGTCTGAGGCGGTGGCGCAGTCTTGGCCTGTTTGCAAATAGTGATACAGCCTGCCATAGCGGCGGTTGACCTCTGGTGCAAGCGCCAGCAGGAGCACGTTTTTTTCAAACAGGGTGAGATTCAAGTAATGGCACAGTGACGGCAGCGCTAGCACGATCTCGTCTTTAGCGCTGATTTGAATGCGGCTCTCTAGCTGCTGCTGATAGCCAACGGATGTGCGTTTGGGTTGGGCTGTGGGTACAGGTCCCCGGCAATCGTCATAGACCGGTTTACTAATGGAGACAACCCCTTTCCACCAGTGGCTGCTGACCCGGTCCGCAGGTGTCCGAGCGACTTTGTTAATGGCGCTGATATCTTTGCGCTGGCGGGCGATCGCCAACATCAACAGTCGATCTAACCAAGCCAGCTCGGTTTTAAGATATGCCCAGTTGTCTGCAAACGGCATCAAGTCAGCGCCCATTGTCCATCCGTCGAATAAATTCCAAAGGCAGGCCGTCTGTGTCTGCTAAAAATGCCACTTCGTATACATCCTCGCCAATCTGCTGCTGCTGAGGCTCTAGCAAGACGCTGAGACTGCCGCCTGATTGCTCGACCTGCTGACGGAGGTGGCTGAGCCAATCCGGCAAGCTTTCGACGCGATCGCTTAAGTCAAACGACAAATGGTAGTAGCCGGTATAGTGCTCATCGACAAACGCATCCAAAGCGGGTCTAGGTTCGGGCACCTGCATCAGCTCTATTCGACCGCCTAGCCCCTCCATCCAGCAAGCCAGCGTAATCCCGGCGGTAAAACGAGTGGTCACCTCGAATCCTAACTGCTCGTAGAAAGCAACCGCCCGGTGAATATCCGCAGTTTTAATCGAGGCATGATGCATGAAGGGCTCTATTCAAATATTTTGAGATATCTGTACTGAGTCGGAACACCCGGCTCTTTTTCGAGCTCAAAGTTGATAATGTCCCAGCGAGGGTCAGCGTTTGAGCGATCACTGAAGGCGACTGGCAGGCCATAGAGCCTTAGGACCTTCTCTGCGCCCTTATTCTGCCAGGGTGCACCATGTTCTAAGTAGGGCATCATCAGCGTTTTATAGCGATCAGCAATGATCACACGAGTCGCTCTGAACCCCTGCGTAAAGAGCCTGTCAAGTTCTTCGTGAATCTCGAAGCGAATGCCATCGGGGTGAGTATGTTGACGGTGCCATTTATTTTCCCATTGACGCCAATGGCGACCCGACTGGACGTGCACTAGCTCCTGAGTCTCAGGGTCGGCTTCGAATGCGCCGTGCCTGGTGCACAGATAGCTATCGGTCAGTAAAAGTGCTGGGATCGTTTGACGACAGTGGGGGCACTGCACTTCGGGGCCGTATATGGGATATTGAGAGGCGGAGCCAAGCATCAAAAGTATCTATTACCCTGTGTTCTAGAGCAGCGTCGTTGTCAAAATTGGGCTTCTTTTCACTTTGTTTTCGTGAACTCATTATAACTTTCGAGCCCCCGAGAGGAGAATTGACGACGGCTGATTTAAAGAAATGTCTGACAAGATGCCTAAACAGTTGTTTGAGCAGACACTCATTCAGCCAATAATTTAGCTAACAACTTACTTGCGAAACGTCCGAGGTATATGTCTGTGAGTTCAGCCGATTCTGCTTCATCCGCTTTCACAGAGGCTCTTTCCGAGTCTTCAATGAGTGCTTTACTCGTCGCACCCAGCCAATTTTGGCCTGCGCCTGATATTTCACAAGCTGCGTTTATTGCGCCTAATGCTACCGTGATCGGCCAAGTTGAGATTGGCCTAGGTGCCAGCATTTGGTACGGCGCAATCGTACGGGGCGATGTCGATGTCGTTCGTATCGGGGCCAGTAGCAATGTGCAAGACGGTGCGGTTCTCCACGGCGACCCGCATTTGCCCACTGTGCTAGAAGACTATGTCACCATCGGCCACAAAGCAGTCATTCACAGCGCCCATATCGAAACCGGTTGCCTGATTGGCATTGGCGCCATTATCCTCAACGGGGTGCGGATTGGGGCGGGCAGCATGGTGGGCGCAGGGGCCGTTGTGAATAAAGATGTGCCGCCGCGATCGCTCGTTGTTGGCGTCCCCGGTAAAATTTTTCGCCCGCTTTCTGAAGCCGAAGCCGATGACCTCATCGAACATGCCAAAAAATACGAACAGCTTGCCCTCGTCCACGCTGGCAAAGGCAAAAATCTAGGATTCGTCTGAACCTATGATTTGTCTGACCCTTTCTCCTTGCCTGCCTCCATGCCCGCCAAATTCTTCCTCCCAAACGCCAACATCCAGCTCACGTTAGAGCGCATCCTCGAAGATACCTGGAGTGCCTTTGAGCAGCTCTTGCCCAACCAAATTGCGATCACCTGGATCCTTTACGAACCGCCTTATCGGATTAATACTGGCGGGGCGCTGAGCCCAGAAGAGTTCTGGCAATATCGTCCCATCGGCGCTAGCTATCGGGGGGTTGAGCTGATCGAGCCGGGCGGCCTCGTGACGCTGTTTTACATGGTGGCAATGCAGGCTTGGTTAGAGCAGGGAATGGTGCCGCCTTCGCCTGAGATGGAGCGTGCCTTGGTCGATATGATCACAGGGACCAGCGACGATGCGACGGGCTATATTGTCGATGTGCTCAGCGGTACCACTAGCGGGCCAGAACTCCAGAGCGGACCCATGAAGACTTGGGAATATCAGCGAAACATTGTCAATCGTTATTTTCAGCAGCTAGGTTGGCCGGAGCTGCGAGCGGTCAATCTCAATCAAAAGACGTGGTGCGATCGCCCCTACGGCCGAGAATACGATTTTTTAGGAGATACCTTAGAAAATCGCAATTTGCTGACGAGTGAGGCAACGGCTAGACTGCTACACAGCATTGTCGGTGGCGTGTCGATCAGCGGTGTGCGATCGCAGCAGATGATAGAGCTAATGGCGCGATCACCGAGGCTTGATCCCAAGATGGATGCCAGCGGGTGTGATGCCAGCGAGTTGATTGCCCAGGGCCTGCCGCCGACTGCGAAGATATGGTCCAAATCAGGCACCGCTGAGCGTGATAGACATGAGGCAGCTTACATAGAAGCTGGTGGCTGCCATCCCTATCAGCTGATTGTGTTTACTGAAGGAGCCGTTCCCCAACAGAACGAGCAGATCATTCCGTTTGTCTCTCAACAAATCTTCGCCGCCTCGCAAGCCGTTTTTAGCAGCTATGGCCATTGATACCGCTCGGCTAAACAATATCATCCGTGCCTTTGTCACCGATACCAGCCATGTCCAAGGGGCGGCGCTCGTATCGCCAGAGGGCTTATCCCTCGCTGGCAGCTTACCTGAAGAACTAGAAGAATCACGGGCTGCTGCGATGACCGCTGCGGTGATTGTGATTGGTGATCGCATCGGCGATGAATTGCGCAGAGGCCCGACTGAGCGCGTCATTCTAGAAGGTCTCCAAGGCTATAGCATTCTCACCCGCTGCGGCAGCGAAGCTCTCTTTTTGGTGCTCGCTAGCCTGGATGTCAAACAAGGTATCCTGCTGATTGAGATCCGGCGCATCGTCGAGGAGATGGCGACGCTCATCGGCTAAATAACGGGCCAAGCGACAAAAGCTATAGCAGCACGTTGATGACGTTTTTTTAATCTGAAAGGCTAAAGGTCGGTAGCTTGAGCCGCCACACAATCGCCGCTAATCGAAGGACCGCAATAACGCTCATGCCGATCAGCGCTGCTGGTAATTGAGGTATCCCCAGCGGCTGCAGGGAGAGATACGTCACAATCCCTGCAATAGCAGCCGTTGCATAAATTCGCCCCGGCCTGATAACCACCGGAATATCCGCTAGCAGCACGTCTCGCAGCACACCACCTGCTGTCCCAGTAATAGTCCCCATCAGTACAACGATAATGCCTGTCAATTCTGCCTGCTCCGCGATTTGGGCCCCACCGATAGAAAAAAGAGCAAGTCCTAGGGCATCTACAATTAGCAAGGATCTATGGGGTGGCTTGAAAAACTGGGCATACAAAACAGTCAGCAAAGCAGCAATCAAAATGACAATTAGGTATGTCGGATCCACAACCCAAAACACCGGATGCCGGTTCAACAGAATATCTCGCAGCGTACCACCCCCGATGGCGGTTACCACGGCAACTACCATGACGCCCAACAAATCTAATTGCTTATAGCCTGCGGCTAGTGCGCCACTAACGGCAAAGACACCCACCCCGAGCAAATCAAGAATATAGAGAACCACCACAAACAGTCTCCAATCAATACGTGTGGTGTAGCATTATGACACCTTGCTTGCCAGGACCTTGGCATATAGGGACTCTACAATGCTATGGTAGGAATGGCTCGGACCCATGCAATTACAACGCCCAAATCTTGTCAGGACCGGAAGGTAGCAGCAATACGGGATGCTTGTAGTAGGCGTGGACTCCGGGCCTTTTGAGTTTTAAAGCGCAGCCGAGTCAACCGTCTCCTATCTGGTTTCTCCTACTTTTTGGGGCGGTTATCGGCGGTGGTGGTTTTAGTCCAACGCTTTCTATCCTGTAAGCACTGTTAGGATAAATTAAATCTCAGGAGCACAGTACCTATGGCAGGCTTCGGCAACTTAGTGCAAAAGGCATTTTATTTGGGTGTAGGGATTGCTGCCTACGCCGGTGAAAAAGCAGGCGGTGCGTTAGGTGATTTGCGTGGCCAAGCCCAAAAGCTGGTAGATGAGCTGGTAGAACGCGGCGAACTGACTGCTGAAGAAGCTCAAAAGATGATGAATGAGATGGTTGCTCGCGCAGAGGCGACTGCCGCTGCCGGACCCAGTGCGAGCCCTGCACAGCCGCAAGAGGGACCTCGGCAGATTCAAATTTTAGACGACGAAGGCGACTCGCTTACCGCAGAAGAACGCCAGGCGATCGCCCTACGCAAAGAAGTAGAAACCCTACGCAAAGAACTCAAAAAACTGAAGTAACTGTCGAACCGCTACTGCCGAACCGTTATTACCAGACAAGCCCAATAGAGACAAACCTAATAAATAAGTAAAGGGGACCCCGACCGTGGATGAATGGTTAAAACAGCTACAAGAAACCATTAGCTCTGCCGCACAGGACTCTAGCCAACAGCTCGCTGAACTGTCGAAACAGGCTAGCCAAGCTGTCGAGCAATGGGTCGATGACTCTTTAGATGTAATCGAAGAATTCGAGCATGCGATCGCCCCTACCTTCATCGAGATTAACGATTACGTCGATGATGCATTAGATGCTGGTGTGCAGTTTTTTGGTGAGCAGATCAACCCGTGGATAGAGCAAACAACAGCGCCCTTCACCTGCACAGTCAACCCGTGGCTGCAAGATCATCCGACCTGCGTGGGATGCCGTAACTATCACGGCACCATCTATGGCGAAGAGATGCTGGTATGCGGCATGCATCCCTATGGTCCCGATGACGAGACTTGCCCTGATTGGGAGTCGGTCTGGCCGATTGAAACTGAAACTGAATAAACAGCGCTTAGCGCTCAAGCAGCGGATAGAAATGGCCTAATGGGCCTTGGCCTTTACCGATGGTCAAAGAATGGTGTAGCGCCTGGGTTACATAGCGTTTGGCTGCGATCACAGCGGCCAGTGGCGCTAATCCGTTGGCGAGATTGGCTGCGATCGCACTAGAGAGCGTACAGCCGCTGCCGTGTGTATTTGGCGTATCAACCTGCTCAGTGGTGAGCACCTCAAGCTGCTGCGCGTCACACCACACATCAACGCCGCGCAACTCACCTTTGAATCCCCCCCCTTTCACAACGACGGCTGCTGGCCCGAGCGTCTGAATTTTTTTAGCGGCGATCTGCATTTCTTCCAGTGTCGTGATCTCCATATCCGCCAGTATTTGCGCTTCGTAGCGGTTGGGTGTGAGCACGGCAGCGAGGGGCAGAAGGTGACTACAGAGGGCGGCGATCGCTTCTGGGTTAATCAGTTTTGCGCCTGTTCTGGATACCATTACCGGGTCTACGACGAGCCGCTCAATCGGCTGCGCTTGCAAATAGCTCGTCACCGCTTCGATGATGGGTTGATTCAGCAGCATGCCAGTTTTCGCGGCTTGCACGCCAATATCGCTGACGACGGCCTCTATTTGAGCAATCACAGATTCTGGCGAGAGTGCATCGACTCGACTCACCCCAAGTGTGTTTTGAGCAGTCACGCACGTCAGGGCGCTAGTGCCGTGCACCTGATGAAAGGAAAACGTCCGTAGATCTGCCTGAATTCCGGCACCACCACCACTGTCAGAACCGGCGATCGTCAGTGCTACTGGCACAGACGCTAGCTGAGCAGAATTGGGCATAGTCAGATTTTAATAAAGCGATAGTCCTAGCGATTGCGACGACGCTGCAAAAACTCAGGGATATCTAGATTCGGCGAAATGACGGGCTGGCTAGCACCTTCATCTGGGCTAGGCTCTCCGGCATAGCCACCGGGCGGATTCTCAAACGCATTGCTACTGCCAGCGGGGCGACTCATTGGCGTCACTCGGCTGCTAGCCATTGTCGGAATACTACGCGCATCACTGCTAAAGCCCGTAGCAATCACCGTAATTCGAATTTCACCTTGCAGGCGATCATCAATCACCGCACCAAAGATGATGTTCGCGTTGGGATCGACCGCCTCGTAAATAATCTCGGCGGCCTGATTGACTTCGTGCAGCGTCAGATCACTGCCTCCCGTAATATTGAAGACGACGCCGCCTGCCCCATCAATGGAGGTTTCTAGTAGCGGTGAAGAGGTGGCAGCGATCGCCGCTTCTTTGGCCCGTGACTTACCAGAGCCCACCCCGATACCCATCAGCGCCGAGCCCGCATCGGCCATCACAGCTCTAACATCGGCAAAATCAACGTTTACCAGACCCGAGATCGTAATAATGTCAGAAATGCCTTGCACACCCTGTCGCAGGATGTCATCGGCGACTCGAAAGGCTTCCTGCACAGGCGTCTGCTCAGAAATAACCGTCAGCAGCTTGTCATTTGGAATGATGATCAGCGTATCAACACTGGCCTGCAACGCCGCGATTCCGCTCTCTGCCTGAGCGGTCCGACGACGCCCTTCAAACGTAAACGGGCGAGTGACCACACCGACCGTGAGCGCACCCGCTTCCTTAGCGGCCTCAGCAACCACAGGAGCCGCACCAGTACCGGTGCCACCCCCCATGCCAGCGGTAATAAAAACGAGATCTGAGCCTTCTACTACCTGAAAGATCTCATCGCGTGATTCTTCAGCTGCTTTCTGCCCAATTGAGGGATTGCCCCCCGCGCCTAAGCCACGAGTGAGCTTTTGGCCAAGCTGCATTGCATTGGTTGTAGAAGAGTAGGTCAGTGCCTGAGCATCTGTATTGACTGTCCAAAACTCAATTCCGGCCAACCCACTGTCAATCATGCGATTGACCGCATTACAGCCGCCCCCGCCGACCCCGATGACCTTAATTTTGGCAACGCTGCTCGGTATGATATCTGCGCTCATCGGCCCTCCCGCTGACAGTGCACTGCCATTATTACCCGACGCAGACGATTTTACACCTGACCCATCGTTCGCATAAGAATTTGTATGAGGGGATGCGTTGTTCATAGGGCGAGCTGATGATGATGTGTGGGAGGTATAGGATGAAGAATCTGAGTCAGCGAAAGCCTTGAGCGTTCTCGATTACCGATAGGACAGGCGCCTCT
>JBAUIB010000351.1:0-6109 GCA_049680585.1 Phormidesmis sp. | reverse complement strand
GTGTATTATGTGCGGCCCGTGCTAGACGTAAAGCGGTTGCTGAGTGAGACGCTAAAAGAACATCACAGCGAAGACGGCTGGGTGCATTTGGATAGCTTGAAAGCAGCCATTTTACCCAAAGCCCCCTCATTTTCTGTTCAAACCTACGGATTTTCTGACTTTAGATCCTTTGTCGAAAATACGCCTAGCCTGATCGAATTCAAAACGGATCATCCTAGCTATGTTCGACTAAAGCCCAAGCGGATTATTCACAAGCCCCGACAATCTCCTAAAAAACCGAGAAATATTAGTCCGGTCATCAAACCCCTTCGCGCGGATGATCGGGGTACAAAGTCGCTCTCGGCGTTTGCGGGCTTTTCTACTGATGTTTTGAACCAAAAGGTGAGCGAGCTAGCAGCGATCACCCTGCCGGAAAACTGGTACTTTGGCCCTCAACCACCAGCCGACTTCGCCTATCCGATTCTCAAGAGTTATCTGCGCTACACCTTTATTCGTCTGCAGCATGAAGGAAAGGCGATCGCCAGCCCCAGCCGCGAATATCACGCCTTTAATACTGGCTTGTTGGATACGCTGCTGCGCCCTATCTATGGGCTATTTAGCAGGCCCACTCAGCTCAATGCTCACAGTTGGAATCTGGACTTTTGCATCGCAGGGCAAAGTCAACCGGGAAAAACCCTTGTCTCCCGATTTCCTGAGCTGCCCAGTGCGGCCAACTACCTCAGCGATCCAGAAAAAGCCTTTTATGATTTGACCGCAGGTCCGCCCCAAGTAGACTGGCAGCACGTCGTCAAAGATAATATGGCCCGCCTGCCACTGGCTTTTCTAGAACGCTACGCCCCGGCTGGTTTTATCCCTCGTAGCGCCCAGGGACTGAGCTCGCCCGACTTTTTTGACTACAAGCGATCTTTTATAGAAGCGCTAGAGGCAGATCCAGCAGGCTATAGAAATATCGTCAGCAAGCTAGAAGAAGCCCTAGAGCGTACGCTCAGAAGAATGCAAATTAACTACAGAACAGCCGTTCCTACTTACTATCCTAAAATCAACAGCATCGATCTACTGCTGCCAATGTGCTTAGTAGATGAGAGCACAGTGGACTTCGCGATCATCACGCGGCGCGAGCCCTCCGGCAAGTACATCGGCCACACGATTTTGACATTGCGACAGGCGTACAACAATGCACGATTGATTTGCAAACTAGATGAGGACTGGCTGACCCGCTCAATGGCGCTTAGTCAGGAAGGGTTTGATGAGAGCGAGGAAGACGAGGACGAGTCAGAGGAATTTACAAACCCGGAGAAAGGCTCGGAGGCGGAAATTTTAGAGGGAAACGGTCGAAGCTGAAGAAGGCTTGTAACGGACAATGCGAGAGTGATCACTACCAGACAAGGGCTCGCAACGAGCGATCACCCCAACAACCCTAAAATTCTAGGTAGCCGATACCATAGCGCTACACGGCTGGCTTATAGGCCACCCAGTATTTACTCATGAAGTGAGTTGATGTCTGGACATCCGTAAAGCCTGCGGTTTCTAAGCGGGCCACCAAGTCATCAGCAATGTAGTGGCGGTAATAGGGCTCATGAAACGTCGCTGGAAAGTTTTCCATCATCGGCGCAAACTCTGGTGTGTCCGCTTTTTGAATAGAGTCACAGATGACGAAAATACCGCCTGGTTTTGTCACCCGAAAGGCTTCGTCAATGACATTTTGCCGGGCCTCAGCCGGTAGCTCGTGGAAAAGGAAAGTGCTAGTTGTGGCCTCAAAAAATGCATCAATGAAAGGGAGAGCTTCACCGTTTGCCTGAATCAGCTGAGCGGGAATGCCGTCAACATGAGAGAGGTTGTCGTGAGCCTTACGCAAATAGGCAGGTGAGAGGTCTACGCCATAGAGAGCGGCTTCGGGCATAGCCTGGTCAATCAGCTTAAGGCTGTTGCCTGTACCGCAGGCAATGTCTAATACTTTGAGAGGCTGCGGTGTGTTGCCGATGGGCGTTTCCATCTTGCTCAGGTGCCGCTTAAGCGGAGCCAAAATTCGACGACGCATCGGATCTGCGGTGCCGTTGAAAAGAACCTCTACCTGCAGGTCGTAAAGGTTAGCTGAGGTATCGCTGAAGTAGCCGTCGGTCTGGTGATGAAAGTTTTGAATGTAGTAGTCAGGGTAGCCTGCAGTGTTGACACCATTACTAAAGTCCTGATGGCGTTTGTCGTTGGCTCTATCCCAAATGCTAGGAATATCTAGACACATTTCAGGATAGTAGCGGAAAAAGTCATCCCAGCGATTTTCAAATAGCGCCCATTTGGGATATACGCCATCTTCAGCGTCTTGCCAATCGACTTCGAGCAGCTCACTAATACGAGCTTGAATGCTCTGTAGCATATCCGGGGTGAGCGGATTAGGCTCGTGGCGCTGGCGAGGCGATACCGTATTCATTAGCCGAGTACTCAGCGTTTTATGAGCAAATCCGAAGTATTGTTTGCCCTGCTGAAACGTCTGATAAGCGATCTTTGTGAGAGTGTCTGGCATGGGAAAAAGGTTACTGGGCGCGATTTTGTGAGAGGTAAATGGGTACGGACTTAGATGATTTTATTGTAAAAGAATGTTACGAAAAATGTGTGAGAAATGACTGACACGCAGCTCAAAATCCTTCTAAAGAAATGCCTCTAAAGCAAAAGAAGCTACCTAAAAATAAGTAGCTTCTTTCCGCGTTCGTTAAGTCTTGGGTTTCTAATCCATCAAGTCAAGCGCTCTATTTGATAAAGAGCATCTCTTCGTAAGTAGGCAGAGGCCATAGGTCGTCGGCGATTTCACCCTCTAGCGTATCGGCAGCTTCGCGGATTTTGTCCATCATGCCGCGAATGGTGCTGGCGCAGTAGTTCATGTGAGCTTCGACCGAATCGAAGTCATGCTTAGCGATCGCCCCTTCTAGCTCGTTAGCGCCATCGAATAGGCGCTTAGCCAGACTAGCCACCTTTTCAACCGGCGCTTTATCCACATTAATGCCAATTTCGCTGAGATTGGCAATTGCCCCGGCTGACTCACTCAAAGAGCGCATCGCCGCTGGATAAATTAGAGTCTTAGCAATATCAGAAACCAGCTTGGCTTCTACCTCAATAAAGAGAATGTACTGCTCAGCGTATACTTCAAAGCGGCTTTCGAGCTCAGTCGGCGAGAGCACGCCTGTGCTTTCAAACAGAGTCTTAATACTGGCATCTTTCAGGTAAGGCAGCGCGTCAGCCGTCGTCGGAATATTCTTCAACCCACGCTTTTCGACGGCCTCGGTATGCCACTCTTCAGAATAGCCATTGCCCCCAAACACAGCCGCGCCGTGCTTATCCATAACGTCTTTGAGCACGGCCTGCACCGCATTGCCCACATCACCGCCCCCAGAAAGCTTGCTTTCTAGCTGGTCGGAAATCCAGCTCAGCGAATCGGCCATCATCGTATTGAGTGCGATTAACGGACCTGAGACTGACTGGCTAGAGCCAACTGCACGGAACTCGAAGCGGTTGCCAGTAAAAGCAAATGGAGAGGTGCGATTGCGATCGCCCGCATCCTTAGACAACGGCGGCAGCACATCCACACCTAGATGCATCACCCCCTTATGACTAGAGCCAGTGAGGTTGCCCGACTGAATCTGATTGAAAATGTCCTCTAGCTGACTACCCAAATAAACAGACATAATCGCCGGTGGCGCTTCGTTAGCCCCCAAGCGATGGTCATTGCTCGCTGTCGCGATCACCGCCCGCATCAGCGGCCCATACATATGAACGCCGCGAATGACCGCGCCACAAAAGGCTAGGAACTGCAGGTTCTCTTCAGGGGTGTCACCTGGATCGAGCAGATTGCCCTGAGTCGAGTTACCAATTGACCAGTTGACGTGCTTACCCGAACCGTTAATGCCAGCAAAAGGCTTCTCATGCAGCAGACAAATAAATCCATGCTCCTTGGCGGTATCGCGCAAGGTAGTCATGATTTGCTGTTGGTGATCACTAGCGACGTTCGCAGACTCGTACACTGGCGCAATTTCAAATTGGCCAGGCGCGACTTCGTTGTGGCTGGTTTTGGCTGGAATGCCAAGCTTGTAGAGCTCGCACTCCACATCGTGCATGTAAGCCTGTACGCGTGGTGGAATGGCCCCGAAGTAGTGATCGTCAAACTGCTGACCTTTTGCAGGTGCTTTGCCAAAGAGGGTGCGACCAGCCATCAACAGATCAGGGCGCGCATTTGCAAAATTGGCATCCACCAAAAAGTATTCTTGCTCAGCACCACAGCTAGAGTTAACCGCTGAAACCTCACTGTTTCCCAGTAGCTTCAGCAGGCGCTTCGCCTCCTTATCGACAACCGCAATCGAGCGTAAGAGCGGCGTCTTTTTATCAAGCGCTTCGCCCGTCCAAGACACAAAGACGGTCGGGATGCATAACGTCGAACCGTGATCATTTTCTAGGATATAAGCCGGACTTGTGACATCCCAACCGGTGTAGCCACGGGCTTCGAAGGTGTCGCGGATACCGCCATTTGGGAAAGAAGAACCGTCAGGCTCACCTTGAATGAGCAGCTTGCCAGAAAATTCTGAGATGACACCGCCATCGCTTTGGGGAGAGATAAAGCCATCGTGCTTTTCAGCCGTGCCACCCGTCAGCGGATAGAACACATGGGCGTAAAATTTAGCACCCATAGACATCGCCCAGTCACGCATTGCACCCGCCACAGCGTCGGCGACACCAGGATCAAGCTTTTCGCCAGTTTTAATCGTTTTTTTGAGTGACTTGAAGATGTCTTTAGGAAGGGTCGCCTGCATCTTGCTCAGACTGAAGACGTGCGAGGCCCAGATATCTTCCAGCTTCTCGGACGCTTTAGGCTCGATGGGTTCTTTGTTGGTGATTTCGTAAATTGCTTGGACGCGCGTCTCGTTTCCGGTCATATCTCTTTACCTGAGTGTTTCAGACGGGGCTTTAAATGAGGACGTTAACGATCCTATGGATAGCGAATAATAGATTTTGTATAGCCCTATACCAAATGACTAACAAGTTTTGTAGAATATCCTTTACAAATGCTTTTGCAAACGGTACCTGCCTATCAGGATTGGTCAGTCTTAGCGGCCAAAAGACTGCTGCGTCGTTCATGCCTCTACTCAGAAGCCGCAAAAATACAGTGAGGCTGGTTGCTGAGTCAAACCCCTAAGACCTCTTGTTAAAAATATTTAGAAACGTTTCAATCTAGCTCGAATTGTAAACTTTTCCTTCGATAACACTCATCAAACTCAGGCTGGTCGCAAGGCGATTTATCTCCCGTGGTAGACTGGCAGAACAGCTTACTTAAGGTTAAAACCCTTGATAGGTTTACCTTTAAGGCGTTGCCTTGGTCGCCAAACGTTGGGAGAATTTCATGCGAGATACGGTCACAAGTTTAATTAGCAATTACGACACCACAGGTCGCTACCTAGATCGTGATGCCATAGACTCTTTGCAGTCGTATTTCACCACCGCCGCTGCTCGGGTGAAAGTGGCAGCAATGATCAGTGCTAATGCGGCTGAGATTTCACGCGAAGCGAGCAAGCAATTGTTTGAAGAATTGCCTGAGTTGCTTCGACCCAGCGATAATGCTAATGCCTACACGACTCGTCGCTACGAAGCCTGCCTGCGCGATATGGACTACTATCTGCGCTATAGCAGCTATGCAATCGTAGCCGGGAGCAACGACATATTGAGGGAGCGATTGCTCCAGGGCCTGCGCGAGACCTACAACGCTCTGGGTGTGCCGATTGCGCCGACGGTGCAGGGCATTCAGATCATGAAGGACAGGGTAAAGGGCATGGCTGCCGATGCGGGTGTCGAGGATGCGTCCTTTGTCGATCAGCCGTTCGACTTTATTTCCCGCGAAGTCAGCGAAGTCAGCGTCTAGCCTGCGCAATTCACGGCTAGAAATTTACTAGGCAAACGACGAGGTCCTGCAAGTGCGGGGCCTTTTTTGTTGTCTTGCATTCTGGATTGCGTTGAGGCCGGACGCTAGTTTGAAACCATGCTCACGGAAATGCCGTTGATGACGACATCTAATCTTTCTTTTAATGCAGCGCTGGGTATAGATTTCGGCACATCTGGCGCGCGGGCGATCGCC
>JBAUIB010000350.1:0-1737 GCA_049680585.1 Phormidesmis sp. | reverse complement strand
TTCCTACCGGAGTCCAGCCAGCGCTGGTATGCCTCCTCGGCCCAAAATTCCTTTTCGCCAGCGCTTTTGCAGGTAGGCGGGTTCTTATACCAGGTCGAGGCGATATCGTTACGCACTTGATAGCGTGGCTTCTTCGCCCGCGCGGAAGATTCTTCAGCCCGTAGGCCAACGGCGCAGACGACAAAGTTATAACCCCGCAGCAGCCGATCTGAAGGCTGTGTCTTTTCGTGCTTCGTGCAAAAGCGAGCGGCAGCAGACGACCAGAACGGCTTGTCTTCCTGCTTCGAGAGAATCACGTCATGGCGGTGCTGCCATGCTTCAATCATCGACCGCTGCGGATACAGCTTGACCAACGGCAGGCGTACTTCCTGACAGACCTGTTGCAGGTGCGTCTCTACGCCCGGCCACTCGATACGACCGAGGTCGCAGAATAGAGCAAAGATATGGCCAGACCATTTCTGCACTCGTTGTGCTTTGGCGAGATAGCGCAGCATGGCGTCGCTGTCTTTGCCACCGCTGACGGAAACGGCGAGAGCCGCACCGTCAGCCAGCACTGTTTGAATAAACGAGGGAATCGCTTTCTCTTTGCCGGTGTCCGTGAACAAGGAGGTTTGAAGATATTGAGTCATTAGGTGAATTCCTCTTATGAGCGTCATTCACCCGTTGCTAAAGCAACATGCGCCTTTTCCGGCCTGTATCCTCAACTAGCTGTCAAACAACGACATCTGTCTATCGAGCACGATGTCAGGCTGAGAATCTGCCGGCTTCCTTGCCTGGATCTCACCCGTGAATCTGTCTACATCGAAAAGTGCTTGAGAGGCAGCGATCTTTTGTTCAGATGGCTCGAGCACTGAAGTGAGCCCATAGTCTTTTGAGGGAGTCGCTTCCTCAAACAGAGATCGCACTGCCTCAACCATCCGCTCTGTTCGTTGCTGTCTCTTTAGCCACTGGCGGAACAGCCGGAGCTGCGGCGTGGGGCGATGCTCCCAGTACTCTTGGCTCAAGGTGTTGCCGTGATGGACAACCGCCTGCAAGTTCTGAGCACTCAGCTGGATGTAAGTCATATTGAAGGCATCCCGGCTAATATCGGTGCAGTCGAACTGGACATAGGCGCGAGGGTCTACGCCTTGAGCTACCATCTCTTCAGCACTGGCGATCACCAGTGCGCCTGCACCACAGGCTGGCTCGCAGACGGTAAGGAACCCTTTGGCTTCGACCTGAGCTTTCACATCACCCAAGCTCATCTTCGCCATCGCTCGGCACAGATGATAGGGCGTGAAGAACTGGCCTCCCTTCGCGTTCAGCAGCTCCGCCTCCCCAGCAATCTCGCCTAGGAAATCGCCATAGCCGGTATGGTGGGCAATTGTTGTCAGCCTGAGCAGCTCAGCGAAGACGTTTAGCTCATCTCGACTGTAGGGTTGGATACGCTCCATGTAGCATTGTTCTAGCTGCTCAAAAGCAGCATCTTTTTCAAGGTCGCCGACATGGTATGGCAGTTGGTGCAGGCTCAGCGCGGCAATCTCTAGCCAGTCGCTAAATGTTCGATGCGGTGAGCGACTGCGGCTCAAATCTTGTAGCTTTGAGAGAAACGGTTTCTGTTGGTCGTGCATGGCTTCGCGGTGAATGCGTCATGCACTCACCGCGAAGGCGTTCACTCTAGCTGATGGCGACTGGCATCTACGGCCCATTGCGTACGCGCCGCGCCATCAAGCCAGGCTTTACGCACTAGAGAGACAG
>JBAUIB010000349.1:0-7828 GCA_049680585.1 Phormidesmis sp. | reverse complement strand
TCCAAAAGCTGCCCTTCGCTGAGCGCCATTTTCGCAACTATCTGCCACTAATGCCCATAGCCGTCGAGCAGTTTGATCTCGCTGGCTATGACCTGATTATTTCTAGCCACCACGCTGTGGCCAAAGGCATCTTGACCCGCCCTGACCAGCTGCATATCAGCTACGTCCATACCCCGCTGCGCTACGGTTGGGAACTGCAGCATCAGTATCTGCGGCAGGCAGGACTTACTCACGGCCTCAAAAGCGCCCTCACCCGCGCTATTTTGCACTATTTGCGGCTGTGGGATGTTGCTAGCGCGAACCGCGTTGATCGCTACGTGGCCAACTCGCGCTATGTGGCTCGCCGGATTGAAAAAACCTACCGCCGTTCGGCTGAGGTGATTTATCCGCCGGTCGATACGCAGCGCTTTCAAGCTGTCAAAAGTCGCGAAGATTTTTACTTAACTGTGTCGCGCTTTGTGCCTTACAAGCGGGTCGATCTGACGATTGCGGCGTTTAATGAGCTAGGACTACCGCTGGTCGTGATTGGGGATGGCGATCGCGCCGCAGCGTTACAGAAAATAGCCGGGCCTAACATTCGCTTTTTAGGCACGCAGCCCGACCGTGTCGTTGAAGACTATCTAGGCCGCTGCCGAGGCTTCATTTTTCCCCCAGAAGAAGACTTTGGGATTACGCCGGTAGAAGCGCAGGCGGCGGGCGCACCCGTCATTGCCTATGCCAAAGGCGGGCAGGCTGAAACGGTCATACATCAGCACACTGGCCTGCTTTTTGAGCATCAGACAGTTGAAAGTCTGGTACAGTCGGTCAAACGGCTGAACGCAAGTATGGATCAATTTGATTCAGGTGCACTCAAAGAGCATGCTGAAACGTTTTCAATTGCCTGCTTTCAGACGCGGTTTAAGACCTTTGTTGAGGATGCCTGGGCGCAGTTCCGAACGGACAGCCAAAGGCAGTCAAGCCAACAGCCAAACGAGCGGCTAATGTAATCGAACATCCCATCGCAAACCGGGCGCTCTAAGGAGGATACTTTGGCACACAGCCTTAACAAGCGTCACTGATCTGGGAGTAAGATATGTTGCTGTGACTCTATACCAATCTTCAGTTCTCGGGAGCGCTAGCTTGGCTAGTCTGAGAAAGGCGATCGCCTACACCCCCACTCACCCCCGACTGACCCTAGCTATACTGGTGACGCTTGATTTACTGTGCCTTGGCCTGGCAGGATTTACAAGCGTTTGGCTGCGGCTGGTCTTTAACGGACAGTTTAGCCCCTCCATATACTGGCGGCTGTGGCCGCTGGTCGGCATTTTTGTGCTGGCCTATGCGATGGCGAAGCTCTACCCCGGTGTTGCCATGAGCCCCGTCGAAGAGCTGCGCCGCCTAACGCTGACCACGACGCTGCTCTACTGGTTGCTTGGATCGTCTATCTTTTTATTTCAAGAAGGCGAGCGCTACTCCAGAGGGGCTTTCTTAATGGCTTGGTGTCTCTCTGTGGTATTTGTCATCATTGGCCGCTACGGCATTCGAGCGCTGTGTGCCCGCCAGCCGTGGTGGGGCTATTCTGTGATTGTCATGGGCGCTGGCAAAACCGGGGAAATGGTCATCCGGACGCTGCAACGTCAGCCCAGTTTGGGCCTCAAGCCGATTGCTGTGCTAGACGACGATCCAGACAAGCACGGCACCTTAGCAGGCGTCCCCGTCGTTGGGACACTGGCGATGGCTCCTAAGCTAGCCAGAGCACTCAAAATTCCCTATGCCATTATCGCCATGCCTGGAGTCGCCCACCCGCGGCTGTCTCAGCTGCTAGAGCGCTATGGTCGTACCTTCCCCCATGTGATGATTATTCCGGATCTGTTTGGGATGGCGAGTCTGTGGGTGGGTGCAAAAGATCTCGGGGGGGTGCTGGGTTTAGAAGTGCGTCAGCAGCTTTTTTTGCCCGGACCCAGGTTGCTAAAAGCTGTTCTAGATAAAGGACTTGTCTTATTAATCGGCATTCTCTCCTTACCGCTGATCGCCCTGATCAGCCTGCTGATTGCCTGCGATTCGCCAGGGCCTATCCTCTATCGCCAAACTCGCATTGGCCGAGGCGGAAAGCTATTCAAGGCATGGAAATTCCGCTCAATGGTACTCGATGCCGATGTAGCGCTAGAAAAGTATCTGTATGAGCATCCGGAATTGCGCGTTTCGTGGGAGCAAGATCGCAAAATCAAGCAAGATCCTCGCATTACGCGGGTAGGACGATTTTTGCGTCAGACCAGTCTGGATGAAATGCCGCAGCTATGGAATGTCTTTAAAGGTGAGATGAGTATGGTCGGTCCTCGGCCCATCGTCCACGAAGAAATCTGGCGCTACGGCGATAAGTTTGGTTTATACCGGCAAGTGCTACCAGGCATCACTGGGCTCTGGCAGGTATCGGGCCGCAACGACGTCACCTACGACGAACGGGTTAATTTTGATGCCTATTATGTAAGAAACTGGTCAATGTGGCTGGATATCTATATTTTGATTCGTACGCTCAAGGTTGTCTTAGCAGGGGACGGGGCCTATTGAGGCTTCGGCTGACTGCGCTAGGACAGCCTATCGAAACAGGACATGTGAACAGTTGGGTAACGAAGTCTTTCACTCAGACATGGGCAATGCCGATTTGCCAGAGGGGGCTACTGCCTTTGGCAAAAGCTTAAATCAAAGGTTGAAGCCAAATATAGAGCAGCGGCGATCGCGCTGGCAGACAAAGCTCTGGCTAGTGAGCTTCGTGCTGATGCCCTATGCCAGCTATGCCGGACTAGTCGTGATGCTGGGGCTATGGATAAGTGCTCTTTTTCAGCGGGGCACTCAGATTTGGCGACTGTGTCTGCATAGAGGCTTTGGCTGGCTGGCTGTCGGGCTGCTGCTCAGCTCTAGCTTTGCGCTTAATCGCGGTGAGTCTTTTTTACAGCTCACGAACTTCTTGCCCTTTTTCGTCTTGTTTGGCGTTTTGGCGACGGTGCCTGCTGTAGTCGCTCAGCCCTTTGCCAAGCTGGAAACACTGGCTCGGTGGCTGTTGCTGAGCGCTGTACCCATGAATCTGCTAGCGGTGATCGAGTATGGGCTGAAGTTTGAGAATGTGATTCCAAAAGTGCAGGCGCTGGCGCTGCCCAACTGGCTGATGATGTGGCTATATGAAGTTGATTTTGGCCATCGGGCTCACAGCCTGTTTAGCCATCCCAATATGCTGAGCGCCTATTCGGTGATTATCTTAGGCTTGGGTCTGGGGTTGTTTTTGAAAGGGCTACCGCTAGAGAGTGCGGCTGCTCCACTTGAGATTGGTCCGGGTGTCGCGAAGGCTACAGCCAGGAATTGGCAGCGGGCGCAGGCGTTGGCGATCGCACTGTGCATTGTCACCATTTTTTGTACGGGCTCGCGTAATGGGGTGCTGATTGCGCTGGTGCTAGTGGCGATCGCGCTTTATGCCGCTCGCCGTCATCGCTGGGTAATGTTTGCGGGCTTGTCAGGCAGTGGGGCGATTGCCGCTGCTGTTTTGAGCTTGGGCATTGGCGGGCGATCGCTCTCGCTAGAAATGCTCACAAATGATCCACGCATTGGCGCTTGGCATTTGGCTTGGGACATGATTCAGCAGCGGCCCTGGCTAGGTTGGGGATTCGCGGGGCTCAGACTGCTCTATGTGCCTGAGAGCATTCCAGGTTACGACATTATTTTTCATGCTCATAACCTTTGGCTGTACCTGGCCTCTGAAGCAGGTATTCCGGTGATGATAGGTTTTTGTATGGTGATTGGTACGCTGTATTACGATGGAATCAAGGCGTTTATTCAAGGCAATCTGCCGCCGGGCGATCGCGCTATCCTGCTCGGCTATTTGCTGGCCTTTACGAGCTGCCTATTGTTTTCCCTATTCGATGTCGCCCTCTTCGATTCACGCATCAATGTGATTAGCTGGGGGCTGCTCTCTGCGCTCTACATCATGAGCCGCAGCGAAAAAGCAACCTAACAGCTGACGCGCATCAGCTATGAACTAACGGATATGAACTAATGGATGTGGACTAACGGAGCGCAAGCAGATCGCCTTGCAGAAACGCTCGCACCCCGTCAAGGTTATGGTTTACGCTGGCACCAAGACCACGCGCAAAGCCAGATCAGCAAAAGCTAAATCAGCTTAACGGCCCGCAGCCCAAAGTAAAGTGCCGTCGCCACGCCAACCCACACTGCCAGGTATCCTACATAAATTACTGCGCCAGCCATCGTTATCTCCTAAACTGAGGTTCTAAATCCTTCTTTCCATTGAAGCACAAGCACTGCCTTTCAAAAATGACCCTTCAAAACTGACCCTTTACAGCTAGCAACCTCAACCCCCCATTTCATGAGCCCCCTTACCTCAACTGCTCCCACTGAGACCATCCGCGTCCAGCTTCCTCAAGATGCCTACGATATTCGCATCGCACCGGGTGGCCTTGACTCACTGGGGCGATGGCTCTCTAACGGTCTAAGCGGCGAGAATACCTCGCTGATCAAGGCAGGGCAGAAGGTACTCGTCGTGTCTAATCCGGTGGTGTTTGGGCTGTATGGAGAGCGGGCGATCGCCTCTCTCACGCAAGCCGGTTATCAGGTGTGCCACTGCATTGTGCCAGCGGGTGAGCAGTATAAAACCCTCGCCTCTATCGAGAAGATCCACAATGTCGCCTATGACAACCGCCTAGAGCGCAGTTCAGCGATGGTGGCACTCGGCGGTGGCGTTGTAGGCGATATGACCGGATTCGCGGCAGCTACTTGGCTGCGAGGCATTGCTGTTGTGCAGGTGCCGACCTCTTTACTCGCGATGGTGGATGCCTCTATGGGCGGCAAAACCGGCGTCAATCATCCCAAAGGCAAAAACCTGATCGGCGCATTTCACCAGCCTCGTTTGGTGCTAATCGATCCGCAGGTGCTCAAGACATTGCCGGTCAGGGAATTTCGAGCGGGCGTCGCTGAGGTGATTAAATACGGTGTGATCTGGGACTTGCCGCTGTTGGAAACGCTAGAAGCCGCTCAGCGACTAGATGATTACAACCATGTCAGCAACGAGCTGCTACAGCTCATGCTAGAGCACTCCGCTCAGGCCAAAGCCGATGTCGTCAGCCAGGATGTGAAAGAAGCGGGCATTCGCGCCATTCTCAACTATGGCCATACGGTAGGGCACGCGATTGAGAGCCTGACTGGCTACAGTGAAATTAACCACGGTGAGGCGGTTGCGATTGGCATGGTGGTCGCAGGACAGATTGCTGTCAATATGGATTTGTGGGAGCGCTCCGATACAGATCGCCAAAACGTGCTGATCGAGAAAGCCAAGCTGCCGACTCGTCTACCGACGGGAATTGACCTTGACGATATTTTGGTGTCGCTGAAAAACGATAAAAAGGTGAAGGAAGGGAAGGTACGGTTTGTTTTACCCAGGGGTATCGGCGAAGCCTTTGTGAGCGACCAAGTGACAGGCGAAATGGTAAAAGCTGTATTGAGCGAATTACGCTAGTCTCTGAATTGCGCTAGTCCCTAAGATGCCAACTTGTATCGGCATCTTATGAGACGATTCCTTTGAACCACAAAGAACAACAAGCTAGAAGTGTGATCAAAGTGGGCGGTGTTGAGTGCCTTCCCCAGGCGTGATAAACAACACTGAGCTAGACATGTGAACTTTAGCGGTATGCCATATCCCGCGAGGCATGAGGAAGCAAGCGCCGGGTGTATTGAGAGAGACCGTTTTTTCTAGATTTTTCTGCTCTAGAACAAAATCGACTCGGCCTGATAGCAGACAGATCAACTCTTCTCCTGCTGGATGCATCTCCCAGCTATTCCAGTCTTGCTCAAAGGTATAGTGTGAAACCAATCGCTTTCCTTTGAAATCGCCGAATTGATCTTCAAGTTTTTCATAAAAGTGATCGCTCAGGGCAACAGGAATAATACCGCCATTTCCCTCAAGCACCGCATAGGTAGAGCTGAGATGGAAGCAATCTGTTTCAGGGGTCATAATAATCTACAATATTGTTCCTGTTGTTTGGCTTCCTGTTGTTCGGCTAACAGCTCGCTAGTGCGATCGCTGACAAGGCGCTGCTGCTTCTTAATGCATCTGACCTTGCATGGACCTCACTAGGCAGCTTTGTCGCAGTTGACCATCCAGGGAATGCCAAAGCGGTCAACAAGCATGCCAAAACGAGCCGCCCAAAAGGTTTCTTGAATCGGCATTTTGACAGTTCCATTTTCTGCCAGAGCCTTGAAGGCACGGTCTGCTTCTGTGGGATCATCAATGTTAACAGAGACAGAGAAGCCCTGAGGCTTTTCGTATTGCCCAGGTGGCATGTCAGCGCCCATAATTTCGGTATCGCCGACTGACAGGCTAGTATGCACAACTTTTTCGTGCCAGTCAGAAGAGACCTCGTCGGCCATTGGCGAGTCGCCCCAAGTCATTGTCTCGCTCGCTTTACCACCCAAACACTGCTCGTAAAACTTGAAAGCGGCTTCGCATTGGCCGTCAAAACTGAGATAGGGCGTTAGCTGCATTTTTCGTTCCTCGCACGAATCAATGAGAAATAGGATGCTGTAAGAATTAGATGCTGGCGATCGCACAAAAGACAAAAAAGCTTACTGACTGGCATAGTACTATAGTACTGATAATCGACCAGTAAGCTATCTCTTGAGATGTAACTTAATACAGCAGAAGATCGATAGCGCAGCACTAACAGTCGGCTGACCACTTTGCTGTTATTGCCCAACGGTTTCAACGATGACCGATATGTTAAGCAAAGTGGCCAAAGCTAGTTCATGCGGCTAGATCGAACAGCAGAACTTCTGTGTTGTCTGCGATCGCAACAAGGTCAAGAGCGGAAAGATCGGCGATCGCCGCTCCATCTCCCGCGCTCAACGACTGCCCATCGACTTCGAGCGCACCGCGAGTCACCTGTAGCCAAGCTCTGCGCTCAGCGGCGAGGTCATAGCTTAGCGGATTCCCCTCATTCAGTGTTGCTGTGTACAGGCTGATATCCTGATGGATGGTCACCGAACCGTCTCTGCCGTCGCGTGAGCCAACTAGCCGCCACTGATTTTGCCTTTCTTTAGGATCGAAGTGCTTTTGCTCATAGCCAGGAGTCAAGCCTTTGGTGTCAGGCAGAATCCAGATTTGCAGGAAATGTACTGGGCGAGTACTAGAGTGATTCATTTCACTGTGGGTAACGCCCGTACCTGCTGTCATGCGCTGCACATCGCCCGGACGAATCACAGAGCCAGTGCCCATGCTGTCGCGGTGAGCAAGCTCTCCTTCTAGCACATAGGAGATAATCTCCATATCCCGATGGCCGTGTGTGCCAAAGCCTGCACCCGGAATCACCTGATCTTCGTTGATGACGCGCAGGTCGCTAAAGCCCATGTGGGCAGGGTCCATGTAGCCGCCAAAAGAGAAGCTGTGCTGACTATCTAACCAGCTGAATTTGGAAGCGCCTCTTTCATCTGCTTTGCGAATGGTGAGCATCGGTTGTTTTCACCTCCATAACGATATATCTATTATGGATTGAATTTAAATTAATAACAATATCCTATTTAGTCAACTAACTGTATCCAAAATAGATACAATGGCAATAATGCAAGCAGGGCATTTCAGTGGACAAGCTAGAGAGTATGCGGGCCTTCACCGAAGTGGTAAATCACAGTGGTTTTGCAGCGGCGGGGCGGCATTTAGGGCTATCGCGTTCGGTGGTGAATAAGCTAGTCGCGCAGCTAGAGGCGGAGTTGGATGTGCAGCTATTGCAGCGGACGACGCGGCGAGTCAGCCCGACGGATACGGGGCGGGCTTATTATGAGCGCTGTGTGGATA
>JBAUIB010000348.1:0-1902 GCA_049680585.1 Phormidesmis sp. | reverse complement strand
GTCTAAATAACCTCAGATACATGCGCTTGCCCTAATATCTCCTTTAGATACTGACGACTTTCAGGAGCCATCTGTGTGATTTAAATGAGTAACAGTCTCCGTATTTCTGCCGTGAGTTGAAGACAGTTATTACGTTTTCTATAAACTGTCCCATCAATAGCTGAAAAAAGAGCCAATTTGTAGATAATGTGGGGGCAAAGAGTTCCGGCAATTGTCAATGGCGTTATATCTTCCTCAGGTAGGCGCTTAGGCACGAACCTATAAAGAAGCCCGCCATGCCGAGTTACGCAAAGTCTTGCCTGAGAGGGCCAGACAGCAGCCGATAACAAGTTGTCGTTAGATATACTAACTGTCACCTTGAGTTCGTGCTAAGCACTTGTAAAGTGATGCCAAAGTGATACTTGCAGAAGTGTATAGGCAGCTCTTTTAAGGGTTAGGGGCGATACCTTGTGCGCCCTAACTTTACGTAGCTTCGATGATTTGCTTCAGTATTTCCTAAAGAATGTCCGCTTCTAGCTTCCGGGCTTAGAGATGTGGCCACAGTAGGAGAGGCTTGGCCGGAGAGCCTCGCTTGAGACCAGCTCATAGTCGCCAGCCGGGAAGCTGGTAGTCGCTGAGCTGAGTCTAATCTTTCGCACTTTTTTAAGCGTTTGTTGCCTGCTCCATTCAGCTGTGAGCTAGTTAGCGCAGCTTGTAACTATAGAGCTGGCCTTCTCAAGGCAGTCGGGCGGCTCGCTTCAGCTAAAGCTACCCCGACCAGCAGAGGTGGGCGGTGGCTTGAAGAGCGGTATTGGGCAGGTCAGTCTTAAGACTGGTCAGATAGGTCAAAGTTGAGTGATGGTGGGGAAGGAATATGAGTCAGAGAAAACTAAAGCGATTGCAGCAGTTGGGCGTAATGATGCTCGGGGCCTATGTGATAACAGGCTGCCCCAGTAAAACAGCCAACAGCATTATGCTGAGTGACAGCGATGCACTTTCCCAAGGGATCGTGGCTCAAGAAACTGTTGTTCAAGAAGCCGCTGCCCCAGCCTCAATCGCTGAGGAGACTGTTGCCCAAAGTGTGGGGCAAAGCGCGGTGACGCCTGTAGCGATCGCCTTTGAAGTCTGCGCTGATGTAGACAGATGGCAGCGGCCCAGTGAGGCTGAGCAAGCCAAGCAGATTGGCGGTGATGCTCGCTATACCGAAGCGCTGAGCGGCGATCTCCTCAAGAGTGCCTCTAATCAGTTTTGGGATCATCAGGTGATTAGCTTTACTACCTATGGTCTGAGCGCTCGTTTGGAGCCGATTAATCTCTCTGGCGTGTGGACCGTAGCCGATGACCTATGGGACTGCTATGAAGCGGAAACGGCGATCGCTATCAATGCGGGCGATCGCGCCGAGACCTGGCTGCTCAATCAGCGCATCAGCAGCTTAGAGTGGCAGGGCGATCGCTACGTAATGACCGTCGCACCGGCTGAGACGGGTATGCAGGTTGTACAGTTTGACCGGGTAGACGGACTCGCGAGCCTGCCGCTAGAAGTCATTACCGAAAGCGGTGAACCTGTAGAAGCGATCTCCGGCGACTGGCAGTAGATGCAATGAGAGACGAATAGAAGATCCACGCTTCATCATCTCGCGTTCTCTCAATCGCGCATTTTGCGCTTAAGCTCGTTGAGTTCGTCCTCGGCTTCCCACTGACGAAAGGTTTCATCAAGGGGATCAATCGACTGGCTGAAGCTATAGGGGCTTTGGTTCCAGCCGGTTGTTCCCCAGTCGGATGCCTTGGGGGTAGCCGCCGCCTGAGCGATCTTGGTTTTTACTTCTTGGCGTTTGGCCTTTACCCGCTGCTGCAATGCCTTGGTTTGCTCAATGCGTTCTTTGACGCCCTGCATCTGGCCCCAGAGATGATTGCCCTGCCGTAG
>JBAUIB010000347.1:0-4476 GCA_049680585.1 Phormidesmis sp. | reverse complement strand
TGGCATGTCAAAAAATGTCTTTGCCTCAGATTCGACGGTTTTGAAAATGTCTTTTTTTATTAAGAAAACAAGCATTTTCTTAATACTTGTCTTGAGGCTATCGTAGAAGGCTTATCAGCCGTATTTTACGCCAGTTGCCCCCTGTTGATGTTGCTCAAAAGCTCAGTGCAGGCACAGGAAACACAGATATCTCACCTTTTTTAGGAGTTCACCGCGCATGTTCACTCAAGTCCGGCCCACTGTCAGACACGTCGTTCCTAAGGAATTGGGCGATCGCTATCTGGTTAAGGTGGTCTATGTCGTACTCGAGCCCCAGTATCAAAGCTCTTTGTCGGCGGCGGTACACGCTATCAATGAAACGAATTCTCGGATTGCTGTGGAAGTGAGCGGTTACCTCATTGAGGAACTGCGCAGCGAAGAGAACTATGAAGCCTTTAAGCGTGATATCGCTGCGGCCAATATTTTCATTGGCTCACTGATTTTTGTAGAAGAACTCGCTGAAAAAGTGGCCGTAGCCGTGCAGCCGCATCGCGATCGCCTAGATGCAGCCGTGGTCTTTCCCTCCATGCCGCAGGTCATGCGCCTAAACAAGCTAGGCAGCTTTAACATGTCTCAGCTAGGCCAATCGAAGAGCGTCATCGGCGACTTTATGAAAAAACGCCGCCAGAAGCAAGGCAGCGGCTTTGAAGATGCCATGCTAAAGCTTTTGCGCACGCTGCCTAAAGTGCTGAAGTATTTGCCGGTTGAGAAAGCGCAGGACGCTCGCAACTTTATGCTGAGCTTTCAATACTGGCTCGGCGGCTCGGCGGAAAACCTAGAGAACTTCTTGCTGATGCTCTCCGATAAGTACGTACTGCCTGAAGACTACGAAGGCACCCCTGAGTCGGCAGCGCTGAGCTACGAGCAGCCAGTGACTTTCCCTGATATCGGCATCTGGCACCCCTTAGCGCCTGTGATGTTTGAGGACTTGAAAGAATATCTCAACTGGTATGACTCTCGCACTGATATCCCTGAGATTGCTCGCAATGAAAACGCGCCCTGTGTCGGTATTGTTTTGCAGCGCACGCACTTAGTCACCGGTGACGATGCTCACTATGTTGCGATCGTGCAAGAGCTGGAGTACAAAGGCGCGAAAGTGATTCCTGTCTTCGCAGGCGGGCTAGACTTTTCTAAGCCGGTAGATGCCTACTTTTTTGATCCGCTCAACCCTGAAGAGGCAATTGTGGACTCAGTGATTTCGCTGACAGGCTTTGCGCTCGTCGGCGGTCCGGCTCGCCAGGATCACCCCAAGGCAATTGAGGCGCTGCAAAAGCTGAACCGCCCCTATATGGTGTCTTTGCCGCTGGTATTTCAAACGACTGAGGAATGGGAGGCGAGCGATTTAGGTCTGCACCCAATTCAGGTGGCGCTACAAATGGCGATTCCTGAGCTGGACGGGGCAATTGAGCCGATCATTATGTCAGGTCGTGATGGGGCGACGGGCCGGGCGATTACGCTGCAAGATCGCGTCGAAGCCATTTCGACGCGATCTCTGAAGTGGGCGCGTTTGCGCAAGCTGCCCCGTGTCGATAAAAAGCTGGCGATCACGGTCTTCAGCTTCCCGCCGGACAAGGGCAATGTCGGGACAGCTGCTTATCTCAACGTGTTTGGCTCTATTTACCGAGTCATGGAAGAGATGAAGACGCAGGGCTACACCGTTGAAGATTTACCTGAAACGGCTGAAGAACTGATGCAGATGGTGATTCACGATGCGCAGGCGCAGTACAACAGCCCGAACTTGAACATTGCGCACAAAATGTCGGTGGCTGAGTACGAGGAGCTGACGCCCTATTCCAGCCGATTGGAAGAAAACTGGGGGCCGCCGCCGGGGCAGTTGAACACGGACGGTCAGAACTTACTGGTGTATGGCAAGACGTTCGGAAATGTCTTTATTGGCGTACAGCCGACCTTTGGCTACGAAGGTGACCCGATGCGGCTGCTGTTCTCTCGCTCAGCGAGTCCTCATCACGGCTTCGCTGCTTACTATACCTATTTAGAAAAAATCTGGAAAGCAGACGCGGTGCTGCACTTCGGCACCCACGGCTCTCTAGAGTTCATGCCCGGTAAGCAAATGGGCATGTCCGCTAAGTGCTACCCCGATAACCTAATTGGCAATACGCCCAATCTGTACTATTACGCAGCGAACAACCCTTCTGAGGCTACAATCGCTAAGCGTCGCGGCTATGCGGAAATTATCAGCTATCTAACGCCGCCAGCTGAAAATGCGGGTCTCTACAAGGGGCTGAAAGAGCTGAGCGAGCTGATTGCTTCTTACCAAACGCTTAAAGAAGGTGGTCGGGGCATTCCAATTGTGAATGCGGCGATTGAAAAAGCGCGGCAGGTGAACCTGGATAAGGACATTGAGCTGCCGGAAGAGTGCAGTGAGCTCAGCAAAGAAGCTCGCGATACGCTGGTCGGCAAGCTCTACATCAAGCTGATGGAGATTGAGTCGCGGCTGCTGCCTTGTGGTCTGCATGTGGTGGGTGAGCCGCCGACAGCGCAAGAGGCGATCGCCACCCTCGTTAATATTGCCAGTCTTGATCGCGTCGAAGAAGGTCAAAAGAGCCTTCAGCGGATTATTGCTGAGAGCATTGGCCGCGATATTGATGAGATTTATCAAAATAGCGATCGCGGTCACCTGGAAGACGTTCAAACTCTTTTTGACATCACTGAAGCCACGCGCGCTGCTGTGCGGGCGATGGTAGAAGAACAGATCAACGACGATGGCCGCGTATCCGCCGGTTCACTCCTATCGGCCTTTAACTTTGGCGGCGGCAAAGCCGTTTGGACAAAAGCGTTGCATGAGCTAGGTTACAAAAGCGTTGAAGACGACTCACTCGCATCTTTGTTTGAGTATCTGCAGTTCTGCCTAAAGCAAGTGGTTGCCGATAACGAACTCGCTGGGCTGCTCAGCGCGCTTGATGGCGAGTACGTTCTCCCTGGCCCTGGTGGCGATCCGATTCGCAACCCCGATGTGCTGCCCACTGGTAAGAACATTCATGCCCTAGACCCTCAGTCAATCCCGACCTCTGCGGCGGTAGATTCTGCCAAGATTGTGGTAGATCGCCTGATTGCGCGGCAGCGAGCCGAGAACGACGGCGCATATCCCGAGACCATTGCGACGGTGCTGTGGGGCACAGACAACATCAAAACCTACGGTGAGTCTCTAGCTCAAATGATGTGGTTTGTCGGCGTGAAGCCAGTGCCAGATTCACTCGGACGGATGAACAAGCTGGAGCTGATCTCTTTAGAAGATCTCGGTCGGCCTCGAATCGATGTAGTGATTAACTGCTCGGGCGTATTTCGCGATCTGTTTGTGAACCAAATGGCACTGCTAGATCGAGCGGTGAAAATGGCGGCTGAGGCCGAAGAGCCGCTGGAGATGAACTTCGTGCGCAAACATGCAATGGCACAGGCGGAAGAGTTTGGCCTGACGCTGCGCGGTGCGGCAACGCGGATTTTCTCGAATGCATCAGGCTCTTATGCGGCAAACGTGAATCTGGCCGTTGAGAACAGCAGCTGGGAAGAAGAGCAGGAGCTGCGCGATATGTATCTATCACGAAAATCTTTTTCCTTTAACTGTGATAATCCAGGCATGATGGATGAGTCTCGCGGACTGCTGGAAGCATCGCTTAAGACCGCCGATGTGACCTTTCAGAACCTTGATTCTTCTGAGATTTCGCTAACTGATGTGTCTCACTACTTTGACTCTGACCCGACTAAGGTCGTCGCAAGTCTGAGAGATGACGGCAAAAAACCCGCCTCTTTTATTGCCGATACGACAACAGCCAATGCGCAGGTGCGATCGCTCTCTGAAACCGTTCGTCTCGACGCCCGCACCAAAATGCTGAACCCCAAGTGGTACGAGGGCATGCTCTCCAATGGCTATGAAGGCGTGCGCGAAATCTCCAATCGTTTGGTGAATACAATGGGCTGGTCGGCCACAGCGGACGCAGTTGACAACTGGGTGTACGAGGACGCGAACGACACCTTTATCAACGATCCTGAGATGTGCAAGCGGCTGATGGACTTAAACCCCAACTCCTTCCGCCGGATGGTGACAACCTTGCTAGAGGTGAACGGTCGCGGCTATTGGGAAACCAGCGATGAGAACATCGAGAAACTTCAGGAGCTCTACGAAGAAGTGGAGAACCGGATTGAAGGCGTAGAATAGACTGAGCTTCGGTTTATTTGAACGTAACAGAGAGATATAAAAGCCATCGAAAAAGGAGCAGGCAAAAGTCTGTTTCTTTTTCGGTGGCTGACGTCTTTCTTTTTCTATCGAGCGATCTCCTGGACTAGAAAGCTGATTGGACAATCATATGCGTAGACGAAAATTTTTAGGTGGCACATTAGGCATTGTGCCTGTGTTGGCGGCGCCATCGTATCTTTATCGGAATAGTCAGGCGGAAGTGATGGGGAGTAGAGCAGTGCTGG
>JBAUIB010000346.1:0-24592 GCA_049680585.1 Phormidesmis sp. | reverse complement strand
TCTCATAGCTTCTTGGTTCTCAAATGCAGATAGGCATCTGCCTAGAACCTCATCAACGTTGGACATACTCTCTACGTCCAGGCTAACCAGTCCAAGTCGTTCAACCTCACTCACGATCCAGTCGTTGTAGGTGCATATGCGTTCTAGAAACTTGTCTATTCCAAGATATGCAGACATCAGCTTGCCTAAATACGATTTGCCAACGTGCGAAGAGTCACCTATCAGCAGAACCCTATGTCGCTCAATCACTGTATTCAAATCCCCATAGAACTTAGCTTTGAGTATATAAATTTTTCGGACTGGCTCTCTGAGAGCAGACGAACTCTGAACGTCTCACTATATCTAAGACCTCTCGATAGCCTTGTTGTGAGACACCAATTAAGACATAGTTTTTGAAGGGTATCGAAAGGTCTAGATAATGAGACATATGAAAGGATGCACGTTGAGCCCACGGTACTAAGCCTAGTTTTCTGTGGTGCTACTCTCATATGCAGATAAAGGTGTGAGGAACTCAATGTAGTTGCCATTGTTGTCTTGTATAAAAATTAGCCTACGCCCTGCATCAGGGAAACTGGTAGGAGGAACAACAAGCGCAACACCTCTGGCTTCTAATTCTTCGGCAACAGTATCGATATCGGCAGCGAGGAACGCTAGATGCCCATAGCCGCGATCGCCCAAGGCCGTAGCCAAGTCGCCAGGAATTTTTTCTTCCTGAAAGGCTTCGGGCGTAGAAACAACTTCAATGATGAATCCATTGAGTTCTATGTAAGCTAGCTGTACCCCTTCAAACTCAGGTACAGTCCATTCCTGAACAATTTGAAAGCCAAGCTTTTCCGTATACCATGCAATCGTTTCGTCGTAATTAGCCGTCGATATCATGACGTGTTCAGCGCGAATCTGAGCCAGCGGATCGGGTCGTGGTAACTCAACGGCTGATAGCTCTACTTCTGAGTTCGGAGTTGTTTCATTGGCCATCCCGACCATCGGGTAGAGCGCTGAGAGCAACGCCAGCATAGTAGAAACTATGAATGTAGAGCGTTTGAGTTTATTCATCATGGTGTTCTTCATTATCTAAAAAGTAAAAAACAATTCTTGAGTTAGATTGCGCCCTGACTATCGGAACCAGTTTCTAACAAGCTCCAGGTAGCCATGTTCTCCTCTAGATGAGCAATAGAGGTTGTACCGGGGATGACAATAATGTTTGGAGAACGCTGTAAGAGCCACGCTAAAGCCGACTGTGCAGGTAGAGCCGCGCCCTGCTTCATGGGATGTGCGCCTAGAGGGCCGTACGGAATAAAGGCAATCCCTAGTTCAGCGGCATAGTCCACTAGAGACTCTTGCGCCCGCTCTTCCTGATTGAATCGGTTTTGGACAGACGCGATAGGTGCTACGGATAAAGCGCGATCTAGCTGTATTCGGTCAACATTAGAAAGGCCAATCAGACGGATCTTGCCAGCTTCTTGTGCTTCCTTCAACGCACCTACCGACTCTTCGATAGGCGTTTCGGGGTCTACGCGATGCAACTGAAAAAGGTCAATCCGTTCTCTGTTTAGATTCGTGAGCGCCTCATCAATTTGCTGTTTTAGCGCTGAAGGTGAACCGTCAACTTTAATATTGCCAGGAGAAGGTTTACCAACGCCGCCCTTCGTTGCCACGACCGCTTGAGAAGCGTAGGGATAAAGCGCTTCGCCTATCAATTTATCTGTCCATTCAGGCCCATAAGAGCGCGCCGAATCGAAGAAGTTTACGCCGAGTTCGGCAGCATGTCTAACAAGTGCTATTCCCTTCTCCCAATCCTCATAGGGGCCAAAGTTTCCAGGTTGTCCTGTCAGCCTCATTGCTCCGTAGCCGATGCGGTTAACCTCTATCTTGTCGCCAAGACGGAAGGTTTTAAGTACAGACTTCATAGTGGCCTCCAGCTCTGCTTTGTAGTTATAGAGCTAATATGCCAAAGTTATTAGATATATGGTAGACGAGTAATAAAAATAGTAGTTATACCCTTTGCGTATGAGCAAGTCGCTTGATCGATTGACCCTACTCCAAACGTTTGTACAGATTGCCGATGCCGGTAGTATCAGCGCTGCTGCTCGCGCACTAGGGCTATCTCAGCCATCCGTCAGTCGTCAGCTAGCTGAGCTAGAATCTCGCTTCAAGTCGCAGCTAATGCGGCGTACAACGCATAATCTTTCTCTCACGGTGGCAGGAGCTGAGCTATTGGCGGATGCTCGTCAGCTGTTAGATGAATGGGAATCGCTCGAAGAAAAGCACTTAGAAGCCAAAGATGTTATGCGAGGCCGGTTGAAAGTTGTTGCACCTGTCGCTTTAGGGCAGCTGTATCTACTTGACTCGGCAATTAAGTTCCAGCAACAGTATCCATCCATCTCGCTTTCGTGGCAGCTAGAAGACGGCGACATTCGCTTTGCTGAGCTTGGCTGTGACTGTTGGGTGAAAATTGGTCCTGTCTCAGACGATTCGTTGATGGTAGAACCTTTGGCTCAGGTTGAGCGGATGGTCGTTGCGGCTCCAGCTCTGATTGAGTCTTACGGAAAGCTCAACTCACCGACTGGCTTATCAAAACTTCCTTGCGTTGCCCTATCACCGTTTGAAGGAGGGCGCATTCCGCTTACAAACGCACAGGGGAAGAAGGTTGTTGTCTCGCCACCGGTACGGATGGTGACAAATAACATCTCTGCTGTTCGTCAGGCCACGCTAGCGGGACTGGGCTTCTCTGTGATGCCGCGCTGGTTCATAGAGCAGGCGTTAGAACAGCAGCAGCTCATAGATATATTGCCAAAGTGGCGTGCGCCAAGACTCACTATCAATGTAGCTTTCTTGCCGGGACGCCATCGTCCTCGCAGGCTACAGAGCTTCTTAGACTTGCTCAAAGAAGCCGTTCCTCAGCTTCCAGGCTTTGCCTAGTTGCGCCGCTGGCAACCATTCAAAATGCAAAGGCGCCCTTTCAACAGGTCTTCTAGCTCCTGAGCGACTTGGAAGGATAGAACTTAATTCACGAATGGCAGCAAGTCAAATTCTTGTCGGATATCTAGAAGCGAACGATCAAGCAGCGGTTCAAATTCTAGAAAGGGCAGCAGTTTTTGCCGATTGCGAGTTTTGAACCAGATAGGAACTAGCTCGACAATTACCCCAGGAAGCACTCGCAGAACCGCTTTGTAGAGCCAGAGTGTCCCTTTATCTTGAATCAGCTCTTCATACATGACAGTCGCCGCAGGAGAGTTTTTCATCTTCAGATACCGCCGAAACGTACACTCACTTGTCCACCAAGACAATGGCAGGAGCTTGATCTCGTCGTACATCCCCGTATCGCAACCATAAATCACATGATGCAGGTCGTGGGCCTGCAATATGTTCGCGAAGTCTGCGGGTTGAGTGGCCGGATCGGTAACGTGCGGATTGAGAGCGTAGTACTCCAACAGCCCCTCTTTCAAGGTTTGAGTGCTACGTATATCCATGTACTGAGGCTGCTGACTCATCGCTCTGTTCCGATACGATACAGTATCGTAAATTATAATACGACTCATGAACGATGTCAGAAAGAAGCCCTCAGGGCGACCTCGAAGTGCCGCTTCGCATCAGGCTATGCTGCAAGCCACATTAGAGTTGCTGGCGGAAGTGGGTTTTGAGGCCATGAGTATTGAGGCGATCGCCACTCGTGCTGGCGTAGGCAAGACGACTATCTATCGGCGTTACAGCAGTAAGGATGAGCTTGTCGCGGATGCGATTGAGAATGTCAGAGAAGAGGTGTTGATTCCTGATACTGGCAGTCTTTGGGGCGATATGGATGCACTGATTGAGAATGCTGCACAAAGTACCCTCACCCCACTAGGACGGCAGACCATCGCCATGATTATCAGCAGTGCAGCGAGCAATCCTAATTTTGCTCGACTCTACTGGGAGAAGTATCTAAAGCCACGACGACGGGCTTTCGCTATTGTTGTCGAACGAGCAAAAGGAAGGAACGAAATCGCGATAGAATTGGACTCCGATTTAGTGTTCGATACAATGAGCGGCATCATGCTCTATGCATTGATTTTTCCACCTGAATCAGAATCCTGGACAGCCTACGTACTCAGAGTTCTAGGGTTGCTTTTCAGGTGAATTCCAAGCTGCGTCAGCATCAAAACACCTTTGCTACATAGCTCAAAAAACGGTCGAACACTGCTGGTGAATCCTAGTCCAGTACATATAATCGTTCCAAAAACGAAGGTTATTGGAACGATTAATCGATAACTTCTGGCCAATTCTCGTTTGCTCTAGCGATGTTGCCAGGAACATCTCGCTGCCAGCGTCTTTGAATGCGGGCGTCATAGTTGAGGTATAGTTTGCCGTCTACAATCTCCCAGGCATTGGGGTCAACTGGCGCAGTGTATCCTTCGGCTACAGCCCAAGCGCAAAAGCCACCGTATTGAGGCGCATACTGTTCAGGATTCTCGGTAAACAAATCGCGATTCTTAGGGTTGGCAAATTGCCAAGTAGCATTGGCCCACTCGTAAGTATAGTCAGCGCTGCCCGGAACATAGCGATTCTCTGTAAAGTAAGCGACCGGATCAGCGCCTCGAATGGCGATGCTGCCTTTGGCAAAGATGGCGGGTGGCACCTTTTCAATAGATGAAGTTTTTGCCGCGTCAGTACTGGATGAAATCTGAGATGTAGAGCTGGTATCTTCTACTGTCGGGCTCTCTGTTGTCGCTTCTGTAGATGTTGAGATGGGTTGACCGCAGCCAAACATCAGACCTAATACCAGGGCAGCCGCCGAAAGGGGCGAGGGTAGGCGCATAGTTTCTCCTAGCAAATCTAGTTGGTTGAATAGGATGTCTGCATGTTCCTAGCTATCCGAGTCAGGTGAGGTGGTAGAGCAGGTATGCTGCATCAACTTCAATCGGGTAGATTCCGAGGGGGTGTTGTTGCGCCCTGGTAGAACTTCTGCTCTAGGTCGCCTAGCCACAGCCACGAGACTCCGGCTGCTATAGGAATCGCGGCTAAAAAAGCACTAATCGATAAAGGAAGCGGCTCAGAAATAGCCATCGTCAGCGGCAGCAGAGACCAGAAGATAACACTGAATACCAGGGCAACTTTCCGGATTTGCTGAATACGCTGAAGTGCTAAAGAGCAGCTGCTGCAATGTTTGGTGTGAGAGTGATAGCGCTCCATCAACGCTTCTGTTGACCACTGGGGGGGCAGGCTTTGGCTAGGGAATGGATCAGCTGTAAACTCACTCACCCACCTGCGGAAAGCAACGACATAGCAATCTGCTTGGGTCGGTAGATAACAGGTTTGTGCATAGGGGCGATCTTCCTTTGGAGGGGCTTCGCCAACACTCCCTTTCTCTAGCAATCTCTCCTGGATATGTAAAAAGATTTGGTCATCTTCTAACACCCGATTGTTGCCAATATGGCTATACCAACGAGGGGTAAGCTGGATGAAAAAGCTCGGCAGCTTTGAAGAAAACTTGAAAGGAAACCGAGCAATCACGCGGCATTCTCCTTTGCGAATGGGTGTGACGTATACCACCGTCAACGTTCTGCCAAACTGCTCGGAGGTCAGATCGTGATACATCAACGAGGGTGCCACAAAGGTTGTGTGTTGAGTCCCTAATGCGCCCTTACGTGGCCCTTCTGGCCAAATCCCTTGGAATCCTTGCTTATCTGAGGCAACCAGATTCATCTGCATCGGCGCAGCGTTTTCTCGTTTGCTGACCGTCTTGTGATGAGTATAAGGAATATGACTGACATCCAAGACATTCTCTAATAACGTAAGGGCATCGTAGGGGAGGTCACGAAAGGTATTGAGCATTACCCAACCCGCTGGCTCTGCCTCTAACGGTTCAACCACGGGAACGCTCACTCGCACAGCATTCTCTGGCTTACCTGGATAGACAAAGAGAAGATCTTGGCAAACTTGGGTGGGCAGAGAATCGATACAAGCTCGATTGGATAGATGAGCATCACCTTCAAGGGGTTGCTGAGGAATGCGCTCACACGCGCCGCTGCCCGCAAAGGCCCAGCCATGATAAGGACATTCCAGCAGTCCAGCTTCGTTGATACGTCCTTCTGACAATGGTGCAAGGCGATGAGGGCATTGATCAGCAAAGACACGCCAGATTTGCGACTGGGGTTCCCACCAAATCACCACATCCTGTTCGAGTAAGGTGAAGCGGGTCGGCTTAGTTTTATCCAGGTCTTTCACGTAGTGAATGGGATACCAAGCTTCAGCCCAATTGAAGTGATTGGGTTCTAGCCCACCCGCAAGCAGTCGAGAGGGGCTCTCAAGGACTGGAGTCGAGATTTCATCTTGGGTAGCCGTCATATGCTTTGAGTAAAACCATGGGTACTCTCCCTATTGTGTTAGAAAACGTCGTTAATGGCAGGCAGCCCTTTCGGATCAATGATGGCTCAAATGCCCTAGAACAATGAGAAGCCGGTTATTCAAACCCGTGTATTAACACTTATAATTTCGGCATTCACGAGCGTGAGGGTTTTCGGCTGTTTTTAGGTGATACGAGCGAGGAGCTTCTATGTGTTTACAGCAGGACGGCTCAAGAGGTGAGCGATCGCCTCAACCTGCGCATCATAATCAGCATCGCTAATCGCCGCTTCACTGCCTTCTCTACTCAGTCCACTGCCAGTAGCCCCTGCCGCTAGCTCTATCCAAGACCGGCAGCCGCCATAGCTCGGTTGCCAAGCGACATCAACTGGCGCTGACAATCGATAAGCCCGCAAAATCAGTACATACAGCGGTTGCTTCGGCTTCCACTTCAGGCGCTCAAGGGCAAGCTGCGGTTCCCAAATATGAAAGGCCGACAGCGCTGCTACCTGATCGGCATCGTCCGTTCGAAAAATGTGCGTGATATCTGCCCAGGCTTTCAGCGTAATGTGCTCTGGATGCCAGCCGGGGGTAACGGGCTCTACCAATGGGCGATACGCAGGCTTGAGTAGCTCTGGCTTTTGATGCTCAAAGGTGGGGAAGAGGATAGCGCGATCGCTCTGCGCCGAAAAATGACCCTGACTTTCTTTAATGCCGCCTTTGCGCAGCAGCATAATCGTTTCACCACGCGCTATGGCATCTACTGCCACTGACCACTCCTTGAGAGCTGTCGTAAGAGCCGTTGTGATCTGCATAAACTTGATCCCGCTTTATGCCTAACCGCTTTGAATGCGTGGACAACTGTGGATACTACGGATGATGAAATGGAATCGTTAATAGCGGCGTCAGCGCTAGCGTCAAGGCCATCCACTGCCGAGGAGAAAGGCCAAATGAGCCTACCCTGCTATCTGTCAGCAGGGCATCTACTCTCTGCGCTAAGCGACTGCGGGGCGCGGCGCAGCTAAAGCCAGCACATACCGCCTCTGTCGCCATTAGCGGTGCGCTCACAACGCTCATCAAAGACTCCGCCAGCACCAAACTGTCTACACTTTGCGTGGCCCAGTGATCCGCTCGCACCTCACGCAGCAGCAAGAGTTCTTGCCACAGCGATTCGCTATGGGGAAGCCAGCCAGTGAGTCGTCGCAGGCCGCCCAGCCAAAAAAACCAAAACGTATCGCGATAGTAGGCATGGCCCGCTTCATGGGCAAAAACAGCGTCTAGGTGCGTCTTATCCAAACAGCTTAGCAACCCTTCGCTTACCACTAAGCAAGAAGACCAAAGACCCACCTGCGCGCTGAAAACGGCAGAAACAGGCATGACTCGCCCTGTCATCTTACCCAAGCCGGTAGGAATAGTCTGGAGGGGATAGCTTTGAGATTCACGCTGGGTCTGAACTGCACGCCAGGCTAGATCTATCCAGCAGCCGAGCGCCCCGGTGAAAAAAAGCACGGCCACTGCGTAGCTCAACCATCCTTCCCAGGCATGGCAACTGTGCCGTCCCATCGTCACAATCGCGACTGTGGTCGCCAGTAAGGATAGCGGCGGTCCGACAAAGGCCACTAGGGCCCGGTGCCAGCGAGCCTGCCAGTCGATGGTTTGCCCATCTGATGCCTTAATAGGGCGACTGAGCTGGCGCACAACAATAGCGATCGCTAATACCAGACCAATCAAGTGCATGTGCATCATGACGGCTAGCTCTCCAATTCTGGACGCCCAGTGTCCTCAGGCTCAGTCGCTTTGGCTCTGGCCTGACGAGCCGCCTGCACCTTTTGCGCGATCGCATCGATCTGCGCCAAGCTATCGTCATCTAGCGCATCGGCAAAGGCCGCCACAATCTCTGGGCTACCTACCGCCAAAAAGCGATGCAAATGCGCGTGAGCATTCAGAATATCAGCCTGCTGTTGAGAAATCAGCGATCGCCAAATATGCACCCGGTTTTCGCGATCGCATTTCACCCAGCCTTTTTTCACCAGCCGCTTTAGCACCGTCGAAACCGAAGAATAGGTGAGTTCGCGGTCAATATCCGCCAAAATATGCTGATGAACAGCCGTTGCGGACGTGGGGCCAAGCTGCCACAAAATTTCGATAATCTCAGTTTCGAGGGGGCCTAACGATAGGGTCTTGGGTTGATAGGACGGAAGAGAGGCCATACACAGGTGCCAAACGCCTTAGAAAACGTGTCTTAACTGTTTAAACCCTAGCACTTGGGCTAGCTGCTGATCCGCCCATTTTTTACCAACCTACTGTTATGGCCCCCTATTTTACGCCTATCGGTGTGCGCTCAGCGATCGCCGCCTTTAAAGCCGCCACCTTATCGGTCTTCTCCCACGGCAAGTCCAGATCAGGGCGACCAAAGTGCCCGTAAGCAGCAATGTCTTGATAAAACCGACCGTTGCGATCACCCGGCAGGCGCTGGAGGTCAAAGGTTTCAATAATGCCAGCAGGTCTGAGCTCAAAGTGATTGTTCACAAGTTCGAGCAGCTTCTCATCAGAGACAGTGCCTGTGCCAAAGGTTTCCACAAAAATGCTTACCGGACGGGCTACCCCAATGGCATAGCTTAGCTGGACTTCACACTTATCGGCCAGGCCCGCAGCCACAATATTTTTCGCAACGTAGCGGCAGGCATAGGCTGCGCTGCGGTCCACCTTAGTGGGATCTTTGCCCGAAAAAGCCCCGCCGCCGTGACGAGAGTAGCCGCCGTAGGTATCGACAATGATTTTACGCCCCGTTAGTCCTGAGTCGCCTTGAGGACCACCGATGACAAACTTACCCGTAGGATTCACCAGAAAGCGAGTGCTCTCGCTGGGCTGGATCTCTAGTTTGGCAAATGCCGGCAAGACGACTATTTCCCAAAGGTCTTTTTTGATTTTCGCCTGTACGTCTGCGTTGTTACTCAGCTCGCCAATCGTCTCCGTATGCTGGGTGGAGACGAGGATCGTATCAATGCCAACCGGGCGACCGTCTTCGTAGGCAACGGTCACTTGGGTTTTACCATCTGGGCCTAAATAATCGAGCTGACTGCTTTTTCTGACCGCTGCTAGCTTGCGTGAAATGCGGTGGGCCAAGCTGATGGGCAACGGCATCAGCTCAGGGGTTTCGTTGCAGGCAAAGCCAAACATAATTCCCTGATCGCCCGCGCCGATCGCATCCCATCGTTCGTCGCTGGTTTGCTCACGGGTTTCTTGAGCCTGATCAACCCCTTGGGCAATGTCCGCCGACTGCTCATCAAGTGCGATTAGCACAGAGCAACTATCGGCTGAAAATCCGTTGTTTTTTGGATTTGTGTAGCCAATTTCAGCAATCTTTTGCCGGACAACTTTGACAAAATTTGCACTGGACTGAGATGAAATTTCGCCCGTGACGACGACCAATCCCGTATTGACAACCACCTCAGCGGCTACTCGGCTGTTCGGATCTAGCGCCAGCATCGTATCTAGAATCGTATCCGAGATCTGATCGCAAATTTTATCGGGATGCCCCTCTGTAACCGACTCTGATGTAAACAGGTAGCGACGAGACAAAAGCCAATCCTCCTATCACCTTAAAGTTATAAACAGTAGCTTACACGAGCCAAACGCTCAGTCATGCAACCGTCCAGTCAGGATGGACCGTGCAATTACCTAGGTACTAGTATCTACCAATCTTTCGCATTCACCAATCTAAAGAACTGATAGGCATCTAGCGGAAAACCTCAACTTGCCTCAGGCTCTGAGCTGTGGTGGCGGCACCCTCGATGACGGGCGATCGCTGCCACCCCCCCGTCATCGCGATAAAGCCAGCCGCGCCCCGCCGTGCTAAGGCAAAATCAGCCGCAGAATCTCCGATCACTAAAGTTTCTGCTGGGCTGATGGCCATCGCCTCACAGGCAAATGTCAAAAAGTTGGGGTCGGTTTTAGGCAATGTCAGTGCCTGAGCACCACAGTACCAGCTAATTTCTGTGAGCTGATAGTGCGTGATAAAGGCAGCGACCTCTTGATGCGTATCGGAAGAGACAATCGCTAGCTTCACGCCCGCCTGTTCTAATTGTGTCAATAGCTCAGAGGTGCCCTTTAAAGGCGGCGTCTGGCTCACCTTTAAAGGGAGCTGGCCTTTAGCCTGCTGAAAGGCCGATTCCACCACATTGAGGGCGGCTATCCATCCTATTCCAGTTGCCGCTACGTAGGCAGCTGCAGCGACTTTAGTTTCATCACGGCTACCGACTGCCATCAGGCCATCTGGGGCAATCGCATTGCCCTGTTGTCCAAATGCCAACAGCAACCCATCTGGCAAATCACGAACGCGCTCTGCGATCATCTGTGCGCGCGATCGCCCTAAGGCGATGAGATATGCCTCGACATCTGCCAGCGTGCCATCTTTATCAAATAAAACGGCCTGAATATTTTCAAAGATATGTCCCCGGCAGCAGATAGTCGCCATATGCCTTTTCCCGATAGCCTCTGATCAGCGATCTTTGGCTAGTCACCTCTGACTGATAGATAGCCACAAAAAAGGGAAAGGGCGTTTAGCCCTTCCCCCCATAATTTCTACGATTGTTCAGGCAATGCAGTCAGCGGCTCTACTCTTCTGTATCACTGTCATCACCTGAAACGTAACCAGCGTCGTCAGCTACGTCACTATTCATAGGCTCGCCTGACTCACCCAACGCTTTCTGTCGAAGCTGTTCGCGGTAGCGCTCAGCCATCTCTTCAGCCTTCTCGTACACCAAATCAGGATTCTTCACCATGTCGCCAGGTTCAGGCTCAAGCTGCTTGGTCGATAGGGAGATTCGTCCACGCTCAGCATCGAGATCAATAATCATGACCTTGATCTCGTCGTTCACATTGAGCACCGAGTTAGGCGTATCAATATGGTCATGAGAAATTTCAGAAATGTGCAGTAGACCGCTCACACCGCCAATGTCGATAAACGCACCATAGGGCTTGAGACCACGAACGGTGCCGATCACCACTTCACTGACCTGCAAGCCGTTCATCTTACGCTCTACTAGCGCCCGACGGTGGCTGAGAACGAGACGATTGCGCTCCTCATCGACTTCCAAAAACTTGAGCGGAAGCTCTTCGCCCACCAAATCTTCCTTGGGCTTGCGAGTGCTGATATGGGAGCCTGGAATAAATCCGCGCAGCCCTTCAATTCTCACCAGCGCGCCGCCACGGTTCGTCGCAAAGACCAAAGAGCGCACTGTGGCATCTTCTTGCTGCAGCTGACGGACTCGCTCCCAGGCCCGCATGTACTCAATTCTGCGAATTGAAAGCGTCAGCTGGCCGTCTTCGTTATCATCTGTGAGGATGAAAAATTCGCGCGTCTCGTTCGACTGTAAAACTTCTTCAGCGCCTTCGACCCGGTTGATAGACATCTCCTGAATCGGGAGATACGCCGCCGTCTTTGCGCCAATATCAATCAACGCCCCCCGAGGCTCAATGCTAAATACCGTTCCCGGAACGATGTCGCCAGGGTTAAAGTTGTAGTCGTATTGGTCTAAAAGTGCCGCGAAATCGTCATGGGTAAAACCAATATCATTGGTGGTTTGGGTATCCGGGGTGGCCATACTAGATGTTTCCTACAGTTTTTCTCCGCGAACGAGTGAACACCTCGCAATGTGCGCATGCCTCTAGCTTCCCGACTTGGAAAGCCCTTGAGAGTGCACTACACCGCTCGTAAAATCTTACTAAATTTCAAGTTGGAAAAAGCTTTGACAGCCTTTGAGGTCTACTTTCACAAGGATATCAATCATAGATCAATAAGCATACAAAAGTCATCAAAATTAAATCATCAAAATTATTGACTTAATTCATATCGACCAACGACTCAAGGTAAGCTTTGTTAACGGCTTCATCAGCTAGGCCTACAGGGCTTTCTAGCAGGTCTTAAAATCATGCCTTAATCGGAGAAGCAAAGCGGCCTTCTTCTGAGGAATGGTAAATGGGAGGTGAGGCTGGCTTTGGAGCCTCAGTACTGGCGATCTCAGCATCAACGACCTCAGCGTTGATGTTAGTGGCCTCTCGGTTTTTGTTTTGGAGTTGGCTGAGCGCTTCAGTAAAGTCGCGAATGCCCTGGAACTGACGATATACAGAGGCAAATCGCACATAGGCGACTTCGTTGAACTGTTGCAGCCTAGCCAGCACCCGCTCACCAATTTCTCCACTGGTGACTTCTCGAATCGCTTGCTGCTGCAGCTCCGCTTCTATTTCATCGACGAGTCGCTCTACTTCATGAGCGCTAACCCCGGTTTTTTCGCAGGCAGTGACGATGCCGCGCAGCAGTTTAGACCGATCAAACGATTCTCGATCGCCGCCTTGCTTGATCACCGTAATCGGCACGTATTCAATCCGTTCATAGGTGGTAAAGCGGCGCTCACACTCAAGGCACTCACGACGGCGGCGAATGCTATGGTCTGACTCAGCCGATCTAGATTCTAAAACGCGATTGTTAGGATGCTGGCAAAATGGACACTGCATGAAAGGGTCGGTCTCCAAAAGGCCAAAGGTAAAAAGTAGTAAAGGCCCAGCCATCACGGGCAGTGACAGTTGAGCCTTCATTTTATCTATTCGTTGCTTTTTCAGCTGATGAGCTGACTCAGCTTAGTCCTTTGTAATTTTAGGTGGCTCGCGAAAGGCGATCGCAAAAAACAAAGTTCCAATGATGAGAGCGAAAATCAAAATGTAAGCGACAGCTTCCATAGCTCATTCCCGATGAACAACACATTGTCTTGACTGTAGCAAACTTAGCACTAGGCTAAAGTTAAGATCCAAGTCCAAAAGGCGAGGAAACTGTCTGGAGCCCTCGCCCTCACACCTTATTAATCAACCCTTATTAGCAGTCTTGGTAGACAGGTCACCCACTTTTTGGAAGTAGCCCCATTCGACTTGCTCAGGTGAAAGGTCAGGATCCACCCCAGCGAATACATCTCTAAACAGCGTCCGAGCGCCGTGCCAGATGTGACCGAAGAAGAACAGTAGGGCAAAGACGGCATGCCCATAGGTGAACCAGCCACGAGGGCTAGAGCGGAACACCCCGTCAGAATCCAACGTTTCACGGTCAAAGTCAAAGGGCTCGCCTAGCTGAGCTTTACGGGCATACCGCTTAACAGCAGCCGCATCCTCAATGTGCTGGCCATCTAGACGACCGCCATAGAAGTCAGCAACTACACCCGTCTGCTCGAAACTATACTTCGATTCAGCCCGGCGGAATGGGATATCAGCGCGTAGTACGTTGTCCTTATCAGTTAAGACAACCGGGAAGGTCTCGAAGAAGTTAGGTAATCGTCTCACTGAAAGCTCACGGCCTTCAGCATCGTGGAAGACAGGATGTCCCAACCAAGCAGTGGCAATGCCATCACCCGAATCCATCGGACCCACGCGGAATAGTCCTCCCTTCGCAGGGCTATTGCCCACATAGTCATAAAACGCCAACTTTTCAGGAATAGCGCTGTAAGCTTGCTCCAAAGAAGCACCCCGCGCGACATCTCGCTGCGCGCGGCGGTCGATCTCTTCAGCAAAGTAACTGCTATCCCACTGATAGCGGGTAGGACCAAAAAGCTCAATCGGTGTGGTCGCAGAGCCGTACCACATCGTGCCTGCCACGACAAAGGCCGCAAAAAACACAGCGGCAATTGAACTTGACAGCACAGTTTCGATATTACCCATGCGCAAGGCTTTATACAGGCGCTGGGGGGGTCTCACCGTTAAGTGAAACAAGCCTGCAATAATACCGACAATTCCAGCGGCGATGTGGTGGGCCACAATACCGCCCGGATTAAATGGGTTAAAACCCGCCGGCCCCCACTCTGGGGCAACCCCTTGAACATGTCCAGTCAGACCATAGGGATCAGAAACCCATATACCCGGCCCCCAAAGGCCCGTGCAGTGAAAGGCTCCAAAGCCGAAACAAGCTAAACCTGATAAAAATAGATGAATGCCAAACATCTTAGGCAAGTCCAATGCAGGCTCGCCTGTGCGCGGATCACGGAATAGCTCTAGGTCCCAGTAGACCCAGTGCCAGCAAGCTGCTAAAAACAGCAAACCTGCCAAGACAATATGCGCTAGCGCTACCCCTTCATAAGACCAGAAACCAGGGTTGACCCCAGTTGCTCCGGTCACATCCCAGCCACCCCATGAGCCTGTGATGCCCAGGCGAGTCATGAAGGGAAGCACAAACATGCCCTGCCGCCACATTGGGTTAAGCACAGGATCACTCGGATCGAAAGTGGCTAGCTCGAACAAGGCCATAGAGCCTGCCCAGCCCGCCACCAGCCCTGTGTGCATCAAATGTACAGAAATCAGTCGGCCTGGGTCATTCAAGACGACTGTGTGTACTCGGTACCAAGGTAGACCCATTGACTACGCTCCTCCTTGTTTTGCTAAAAAATGCGTATCGTTACCCAAGCTTGAAATTCAAAACCTGAATTCAAATCAAGCGAAAGCCCGTTAATTAAAACTTGATGTTCTATAGAAGAACCTCAGATACTAATAAGGCTACCAGATATAGAACCTCTCCAAACCTAGCAAGGCGTGATACCTAAGCCTTCTAACCCTTACTTTTTGAAAGGTAGAGGACGAAATTACATCCGCTCAGCTAGGTTTGTTCACAAAAGTGTAAAAATGAAGGTGTATAAAGAAGTGTAACTAGCTCTCAATATCCAATGCAAGCAAATCTTCGCCTCAATGACGGTTACCCGTGGCCACGAGTGAAGACTAAAGGGATAGAGAAGCTCTGAGAAAAGTCAGGCTGCACAAAGGCTGCGCGGCTTGCGATCGCGTTTAGAAAGCAAGTGGAATACAGAACATGGCTCGTATTAAGTTTATTAAAGAAAATAAAGAAATCGACGTTTCCATTGGTTCCAATCTGAGATTTAAAGCTCAAGAGAACAACATCGATATTTATACATTTATGGCCAAGCTCACCCAATGCGGCGGCTACGGTCAGTGTGGAACCTGTGTCGTAGATATTGTTGAAGGGGGTGAAAACCTGTCGCCTCGCACGGCCGTTGAAGAAAAGATGCTGCGCAAGCGTCCATCAAGCTGCCGTTTGGCCTGTCAAACGATTGTGCAGGGCCCTATTAGCGTAGAGACTAAGCCAGACAAAAAAGAAAGCCTCAAAAAAGCTAAAGCGGAAGCCGCCGCTCGCAAGGCCGCAGGCGCTGCTATGACTGAATCGAACGAGCCAGCCTCCTCTGCTGCTGAGTAGCCGCCGCTGAGTAGGCACTGAGCAGGCCGAAGTTGAGTATCATAGGTCAGGGGCTAGTATTGAAGGACAACCAATCGACGGCAGAAAGCTTTAGTAGTGATATGCTAAGGCTATAGACACCGTCGAAATTTAGGAGTTAGGCAAGGTCTCATGGAAACTAACAAATTAGGGTTTGTCGCCAGCGTTTTGTTTGTCTTTGTCCCGACTGTATTTCTATTAATTCTGTATATCCAAACGGCTAGTAAAAAGACTGGAGCCTAAAAGGTTACGAAGCTAGAGAAGGTATGACCCCTTGATAGCCTTCCTCCAACTTGAAAACGTGAAGAAAGCTGTCTTCTGCCAAGCGATATCTTTTTCCTAAATCAAGTTGCAACCGACTACCTCAAACGAATAGTAGCGCCCCCAAACAGTTTAGGAGCGCTACTATTCGTATATCTGCGTATTTTTTAGCCTACAGCTACAGCTTCCTTTTCAATCTTCTCTTCGTCCTCTTTGGTTACCACTCGGCCCTCATCTTCAAAGCCCTGCATTTCATTGAAATTGAGGTAGCGGTACAGCTCATCCGCAAAGGGATCGATCTTATTCGCAACGACGTCTAAATACTCATCCATGCTGGGAATGCGGCCTAGCAGCGAACAAGCTGCCGCTAGTTCAGCAGAGCCTAGATAAACCTGCGCGCCCTTGCCCATACGATTGTTAAAATTGCGAGTGGAGGTGGAGAACACCGTCACACCGTCTTCCACGCGGGCCTGGTTACCCATACAGAGTGAGCATCCTGGCATTTCTGTTCTAGCCCCAGCGGCGGCAAAGGTGCCATAATAGCCTTCTTCACGTAGCTGTTTTTCATCCATGCGGGTCGGTGGGCAAATCCATAAGCGACCGCTGACGGGGCCTGCACCTTCCATAACTTTAGCAGCGGCACGGTAGTGGCCAATATTTGTCATGCAAGACCCGATGAATACTTCGTCAATCTGATCGCCAACAACGTCTGAGAGCGCTTTGATATTGTCGGGGTCATTGGGCGCTGCGACGAGGGGTTCTCTTAGCTCGTTGAGGTCGATCTCGATAATTTCAGCATATTCAGCGTCTTTGTCAGCGCTCATGAGCTGAGGGTTGGCCAGCCAGTCTTCCATTTCCGCAATGCGGCGAGCTAAGGTGCGAGCATCTTGATAGCCGCGGGCAATCATATTCTTCATCAGAGCAACGTTAGAGCGAAGATACTCAGCGATGGTTTCTTCACTCAGCTTGATGGTGCAGCCTGCACAAGATCGCTCGGCTGAGGCATCGGTCAGCTCAAATGCTTGTTCTAGCTTGAGATCTGGAAGGCCCTCCATTTCTAAGATGCGGCCCGAGAACACATTTTTTTTGTTCTCTTTCGCGACTGTCAAAAGACCCTTCTGGATGGCCACATAAGGGATGGCGTTAACGACATCCCGCAGGGTTATGCCCGGCTGCAGCGATCCCTTAAAGCGCACCAATACGGATTCGGGCATGTCTAATGGCATCGCGCCGATAGCAGCAGCAAAAGCGACTAGGCCAGAGCCCGCTGGGAAAGAAATGCCTAACGGAAAGCGGGTGTGAGAGTCCCCACCAGTGCCAACTGTATCTGGCAGGAGCATTCTGTTGAGCCAAGAGTGGATAATGCCATCTCCAGGATTGAGGGCGACGCCACCGCGCGAGGCGAAAAAGTCTGGTAGCGTGGTATGGGTTTCGACATCGACCGGTTTGGGATAGGCGGCAGTGTGACAGAAGGTTTGGAGCACAAGCCCTGAGCTAAAGCCTAGGCAGGCCAGTTCTTTCATCTCGTCACGGGTCATGGGGCCAGTGGTATCTTGCGAGCCGACGGTGGTCATTAGTGGCTCGCAGGAGGTGCCGGGGCGGACGCCGGGGAGACCGCAGGCTTTGCCAACCATCTTCTGAGCGAGGGTGTAGCCTTTGCCGGTATCTGCGGGTGCAGACGGGCGGACGAATAGGTCGGAGGGGTCTAAACCGAGAGCGATACGGGTTTTATCGGTCAGAGTGCGGCCCACGATCAGAGGAATGCGTCCACCGGCTTGCACTTCATCCAAAATGGTTTCAGGAGCCAGGCTAAAGGTAGAGATAACGTTGCCAGCCGCATCGGTAATCTCACCTTTGTAGGGATAGATGGTAATAACGTCCCCCATATTCATTTGGGTGACATCGCATTCGATCGGTAGCGCGCCAGAGTCTTCAGCCGTATTAAAAAAGATAGGGGCGATTTTACTGCCGAGGATGACGCCGCCAGTGCGCTTGTTCGGCACGAAAGGGATATCTTCGCCAATATGCCAGATGACCGAGTTCATGGCGGATTTTCGAGAAGATCCTGTGCCGACAACATCACCGACGTAGGCCACAACATGCCCTTTTTTCTTTAGCTCAGCTAGCGTGCCCAACGGATTGTCCATTGTGGATTCCAGCATGACCTGAGCATGCAGCGGAATGTCGGGCCGAGTGGTCGCGTGAGGGGCCGGGGACAGATCGTCGGTATTGGTTTCGCCCGGCACCTTGAAGACGGTAACGGTGATTGTTTCAGGGACTTTGGGCTTGTTAGTGAACCATTCGGCAGCGGCCCAAGAATCGACGACCTGCTTAGCGTAGGCATTGCTTTGGGCCAGATCCATGATGTCGTTGAAAGCGTCGTATACCAGCAGCGTTTTTTTGAGAGCGTCTGCGGCGAGCTGAGCAATTTCGTCGCGCTCGTCTTTGAGCAGGGCGATCAGCGAAGCGATGTTGTAGCCGCCGAGCATAGTGCCGAGCAGTTCGACGGCTTTTTTGGGCGAGAGTAGCGGGCTGGTGGTCTCACCTTGGGCGATCGCTATTAAAAACGACGCCTTGACATAGGAAGCTGGATCGACGCCAGGGGGAATGCGATCGCACAGCAGCGTCATCAAAAAATCAGCTTCATCCGCTGGCGGATTTTTGAGTAAATCGCAAAGCGCAGCCGTTTGCTCAGCATTTAAAGGCAGCGGCGGCACATTTAAAGCAGCGCGTTCTTCGACGTGTTTGCGATAAGACTCAAGCATTAGATCACTCTCTAGAAAACAGTTGATAGGTAAACAGACTTCAGAATCGTAAAGTCTTCCAGGTATATAGTCTACCGATGATTGAGCCGAGTGACTGGTATCGAACTTAACTAACTGAAATGAACTAATTGAGGAGTGCAGAGGGTGCCGGCATCTGCGGAATCAGATGCACATCGCGCTGTGGAAATGGAATCGAAATGCCTTCCGCATCCAGTCGCTTTTTGATGTCTTCTTGGATGCTGAGATACACCGGCCAGTAGTTTTGCGTTTCAACCCAGGGTCGCACAGCAAAGTTGAGACTACTTTCGGCCATCTCTAGCAGCCCGATCATCGGTGCAGGCGACTTCAAGATCCGCGCTTCCGCCGCTAATACGTCAGCCAGCACTCGTTTAACGTGGTCTATATCTGTGGAGTACTCAACGCCGATCACCAGATCAACCCGCAACTGGCCCAGGGTAGAATAGTTCACTAGGCTACCGTTTGTAATGGTGCCGTTAGGCAGCACAACGGTGCGGTTATCGAGCGTTCGCAGCGTGGTAGCGAGCAGCTCAATCTCCATGACGTAGCCAGAATGGCCGTCTACCTCCACCCAGTCGCCGACGCGAAAGGGATGAAAAATAATAATGATGATGCCCGCTGCAAAGTTAGTCAAAGAGCCCTGCAAAGCTAGTCCGATGGCCAGTCCGGCCGCGCCTAGGGCCGCAATGAGAGAGGTGGTCTCGATGCCGATTTCACCCAGCGCCGCCAGCACCACAAACGCCATGATTAGATAGAACAAAATATTGCTGGCAAAAACCGTCAGCGTGGGTTCCACCTGCGCTTTGGTCATGATCTTTTTGACGAGGCGCTTGGCTAGTCGGGCGAACCACCGGCCACCCGTGAAAATGGCAAGCGCGATCACAAAGCGAATCGCAAAGGCAAGTAAGAAGGGCTGCGCTTGCAAAAACAGCCCGTGCATTCCATCAACACTCATCTCAATAAATAGCTCCTTTAACTTGTCAGCTGCGACTCAATTGCAGCTAAATTGCTGCGCCGAGACTGTTACTTTTAGAGGCCCTTTTGGGTTTATTAGCCCTAGGTTAGCAATGATAAAAATTGATACGTCGAACCGATTATGACTTCATCGCCTCTGCAAAAACTGCGCACCTATCTCCATCTCGTCCCCGTGTTCGGTATCGTACTCTCACTCTGGACACTTTACGGAAAAGCTCCCGTTTCTGTTGAAGAACCAGAAGACGCCTTGGCAGACGTTCAAATTCAGTCGGTCAGTCGGCTCTCTGTGCTGATTGGGGTGGGATGTATAAGTGCGATCGCGCTTTTAGGGTTAGGCGCTAGCAGTCAAGCGCAAGCCACCAGCCTCCGCTTTCTGCTCACCCTCAGCTTTATCGGCTCAGGCTATTTTCTGCTCAATCTTATCCTGATGTTCCGCGTGGCCAAGGGCCGCTCTATCCGTCTACCCGGCATCAGTCAGCTGAGCCGCCGCCTACCATAGCCGAAGCGTTCTGACGCACAAGCTGCCATACTCTTTACAAATAATGTTGCCAGCATCTGATAAAACTCTTTCTATAGCTTTCTACCAGTACGCCAACACGATTTGAGGTTATCTGTGTCGTTCACTGACCCTAGGCCCAAAAACCAGCAGCCCCCCTATTACAAGGCATCCAAGAAAAAAGATCGGCTGCCACGATGGATCGGCGTCAGCGTTTTGCTCGCTGGAATTGCCAGCATATCAGCGGTGGCAGGGGCCTTTTTAGCCATGTCCTTAGAAAGTACGCCGCTGTTACAGAGCGAGCTTTCTGCCGAAGAAGCGGCTGTTTTCACTCAAGACGAACCGATTGCCTCCGCCAACAGCCTACAGTTACCTCGGCTTACCCGGCCTGTGAACGTGCTGCTACTAGGCGTCAAGGTGACTAGCTCAGATGTCGAAGACTACGACGCGATTGACAGAGAAGGCTATGACGCCCTAGTCAATTCGTTTGAAGGGCTCTCTGACACCATGCTGATGCTGCGGTTTGATCCGGCCAGCGAGCAAGTCTCTGTGATGTCTATTCCCCGCGACACGCGCACCAACGTTGATGGCATCATCACTAAAATTAACGAGGCCAATCGAGAGGGCGGGCCTGCATTGAGTGCGCAGGCAGTGAGTGAACTGATGGGCGGGATCGCCATTGACCGCTACATGCGGATCAACGTCCAGGGCGTAGAGCGGCTGATCGATGCCTTAGGCGGCGTCGAGGTCAATGTGCCCAAAGATATGAAATATCAGGATGATAGTCAGCATCTCTACATCAATCTCAAAGCGGGCGAGCAGCGCTTAGATGGGGATAAGGCCCTACAGTTTCTCCGTTTTCGCTATGACGACAATGGCGATATTGGCCGGATACAGCGCCAGCAAATGATGATGAGCGCCCTAGTGGAGCAAGCGCTAAACCCCGCCACCATTACCAGACTCCCTAAAATTTTGTCGGTCATTCAGTCGCATGTGGACACCAACCTCTCTGTAGAAGAGCTAGCAGCTTTGGTCGGCTACGGCGCTCAGACTGATCGCTCTAATGTTCAGATGCTGATGCTGCCGGGTAACTTCAGCAGCTATGAGGACTACGCTCTGAGCTATTGGATTCCTGACTATCCAGAAATTGATCGGCTCTCTGAGCGCTACTTTGGCCTAGCCGACACCTATGCGAGCAGCAGCATTGCTGAGCAGAGCGATCCATCTTATCTGCGGGTGGCAATTCAAGATAGTACCGATAACGATGTCGCGGTACAGTCGTTAATCAACAGCCTCTATGACACTGGCTATTTCAACGTGTTTTTGGATCGCAGTTGGCAAGAGCCGCTGCAAGAGACTCGGATTGTCGCTCAGCGCGGTGATATCGAGAGTGCGGAAGGCATTCGACAATTTTTAGGATTGGGCAAGGTCCGGGTGGAGAGTACCGGCAGCTTAGAGTCAGATATTACTATCCAGCTAGGACAAGACTGGCTAGATGAGCATGGTGAAGAACTGTAGATGCAGATACTTTCCTCTCATGCCTGTCAGCTGAGAATTGTACTGGCAGATAGTGAGCCGCAGATATGGCGGCGCATCTTAGTCCCGGCTGACGTCACGCTATCGCAGCTGCATGAAATTTTGCAGCAGGTAATGGGGTGGCAAAACCTGCACGACTATGTGTTTCAGCTAGGAAGTGGGGCGGCTAAGTCGCCCTGCAACCCGCAGGCGCTTTTGAGGGAGGTAGGCGCGATCGCAACAGATCAGCCCATCTATTACAGCTACGATTCTCGCAGTGGCTGGCTGCACCGAATAGACATTGAGACCGTAGACATTAAGACCACAAGCATTGAGAATGTGGCAGTCTCTACCCGTCAGTCTCTACCTGTTTGTGTCGGTGGAGCGCTTGCTTGTCCACCAGAAGGCTCCGGAGGCGTATGGGGCTACGAAGAACTGCTGATCCGGTTGGAAGATTCTGAAGATCCAGAATACATTGACTTGATTGAAAAGTATGGCGATTTTGACCCCTACGCCTTTGAAGTCGCTCAGGTCAATGCCCGACTGGAAAAAGAGACCTTTTCCCAGCAGGCGGATTGAATCGGTTTTGAGATTAGAGGTTTGAGATTAGAGGTTTGAATCGAGAGAGGGATAGAGCAGGCTGACAATACCGAGCCCTGATAAAGCGGCGATCGCTCCCCAAGCCACCACCAATCCAATGACATCGCTGACAAAGAGGCCACTGGCTGCCCGCAGCTCGCCGCCAAATAGCCAACCGCACGCGATCGCTACCGACCAAATCCCGCTATTGAGCGGAACCCACCGCCACGCCAAGGCAACCTGTCGGCGGATCATCCACCACTGCGCTAAGCCCAGCACTAGGCCCACATAGCCCCCATAAAAAGCACCTTGCAGCATTCTAGATACGAGGTCTGACGTACTGGGTGTGATCCAACCGACTGCCCCTATGGGGAATAGCGCCAACCCACCCCAACTCAGTGTGCTAACCATTATCCAGCAGCGGACTCCGCTCAAATGAACACGCAGCACCTGCCACTGAGCTAGGCCCACTATAAACCCACCTAGCAGACCATCAAGGACCGATACATCGTTCTTTTCCCCAATCTCAATGAATAGCAAGCTGACCAAAAAGGCTAGCCAGGTCAGACCGGCCCACCCTAACCACAGCGTCACGCCATTTAAGATCGCCAGCGGCTTGAGTCCCCGTCGCTGGCAAAAAGTCGTGAGGCGGTAGCTCAGCTGATAAACGACCGGCTTAGAAAAATCAGAAAAGGACATACTACGAAAGGTCGGGCGAAATGTCAGGCGAAGTATCGGGCGAAACATCAGACATCAGCTGCTCAAAATTGCGCCGTCGCTGCTGGGGAGCCTCTGGGGTGAAATAGCTCCATAGCGTATCCCAATAAAAGAATGAAATACCCGAGAAGTGGCGATCGCGGCTACTTTCTACCTGCTGACGAATTTGCTCAAACGGAATCGGTCGCCGCCAAGTCCCCGTCAAGATACCGATGCTAACTGGGATGCGATCGCGAGCCTCCTGTAAAGGACCTTTGCTCAGCTCCCATTCAAACTGAGCAAGATCATCTCGGTAAACCTGGATCACTAGCTCATCTACCCATCCCTGCTTTACCCAAGTGCGCCAGTCTTGCAGATAAAAGCGGTAGGCAAACTTAGCAGGGTTAGGCGAAAGCGACAGTAGGCAGGTTGGGCATCGGGCTGTTACGCGGGCATGCAGCACATGCATAAAATGACTGAGCTTATCAGCCCGCCAGCGAATCCAATCTTTATCAGCCGGATTGCGCGGTGGTGATTGCCCTTGATGCTCTGCCTGATACAGCGACACGGTATAGGGGTCGTAGCCAAACTCCACCGGCCAGCTAAAGTGATCATCAAACTGAATGCCGTCTACGTCATACTGGCTGACAACCTCTTCTACCAATCCCAACAGCAGCCCCTGCACACTCGGATGTAGCGGATTTAACCACCCTAGCTGAGTCGGTGCGCCGCTGCTCAGCAACCGGGAGAGTACGCCTTTGCTAGCCGGTTTACTGCCTAATTCACCCACCGATTCACTGTCTAGTTCACTGGCTTCATCAGTACCCAATAGACCGCTTTGCAGCTGGCGGGAACCATTTCGCCGACAGGTTAACCAGTCAGGATGCTGCTGGGCGATCGCTGCGTTTAGCGGCACCATAAACCCATACTCAAACCACGGCATCACCCTGAGATCATGGCGATGGCCCAGCCGAACCATTTCTTGTAGGGGGTCTTCGGTAGGATGGGTGAGCGCCAGCAGCGGAGCCATGGCTTGGCCGGTAATTTTTTTGAGTGTGGCGCTGTGATAAAACGATTTTCCTCGATTCCATACCACCGGGTACACCGTATTGAAATGCATGTAGGCGAGCTGATGCATCGCTCTAGGAATGCCCCAGGGGGAAAAGAGAACACCGCTGGCGACATTCGTAATCCAGACCCCACGAATTTCAGCCGGTGTTCGATCCGACCTTGGCTGAGTCGAACTTATTAGCTGCGCAGACCTTAGCGACACCGTTTGTTCGCGGGGGCGATTATCCCAATAGCTGAACAAAATGAGGACACCGATCAACCCTGCGATCACGACTAGGCGGTTACGTTTGCTTATGCGGCTCTCTAGAGAGCGACGGCTAGTGCTTAGCCGCTGAACCCACCGACTGAGCCAGCGGATCGTGAGCTGCCGGAGTGAAGAGAGAAGCGATCGCGCTGATGACAGGTCAATTCGCATGTAAGTTGAGCAAAAAGGTAGCATGCATGGTTATCTACTGTGCCCTAAGCAAGGAATATGGCCCGCTAGGTTGAGGGTTGTGTCTGAATCCTTTGAGCGATCGCACTGCCTGAAAGATAAGCCATATCGATATTTTCAGCGGCTGTCTCTGCATCCGGCCCCTTACACCAATCGCCCCCACAGACAAGCGTTTCACCCACGGCCAGAGCCGCTTCAGG
>JBAUIB010000345.1:0-6438 GCA_049680585.1 Phormidesmis sp. | reverse complement strand
TTGCAGCTCTGCCTGCAGCAAGGCGCTCGGCTGGCTCAGCCTGGAGAATTTACCCTGAGGGCGTTTTTGAACGGACGGCTCGATCTGAGTCAGGCAGAAGGGATTGCCGATTTGGTGGGAGCGAGATCGCCGCAAGCGGCGCAAAGTGCGCTAATGGGAATTCGGGGCAAGCTGGCATCGGCCATTCGTCAGCTGCGCAGTAACTGCTTAGATGTGCTGGCGGAGGTCGAGGCGCGGGTAGATTTTGCCGATGATCTACCGCCTTTAGATGAAGATCAGGTGCGATCACAATTGCAATCTATCCACGCTCAAATCACTCCCATCCTCGCCACTGCGCGCCAGGGAGAACTGCTGCGCGCGGGCCTAAAAGTCGCCATTATCGGCCAGCCCAACGTCGGTAAATCTAGCCTGCTCAATGCCTGGAGCCAGAGCGATCGCGCCATTGTAACCTCGTTGCCGGGCACGACTCGCGACGTGGTGGAATCTCAGCTGATCGTCGGTGGCATTCCTGTGCAGGTGCTGGATACCGCTGGCATTCGAGACTCGACGGATGAGGTCGAGAAAATTGGCATTGAGCGATCGCAATCTGCCGCTCAGGCTGCCGACTTAGTGCTGCTAATGCTAGATGCAGCACAAGGCTGGGGGAAAGCTGAACAAACGCTATATGCTCAAATCAACAACAAGCCAATCATCATCGTCATCAACAAAATCGATCTGATAGAAGAGAACGTAAAAGAGAAGTTCTCGGCAGAAAATAAAACAGCTTTCAAAGTAAACGGTCTGCCGATGGCCACGACGGTCTATACCGCCGCTGCCCAGGCAAAAGGGATTGAGGCATTAGAGAACGCTATCCTTCAAGCTGTACATAGCGGCAATCTCGCTGCCGCTGATACCGATATTGCCATCAACCAGCGTCAGGCAGCCGCTCTCCTGCGCGCTGATAGGTCCCTGACTCAGATGCAGGCCACCATCAAAGATGAACTGCCGCTAGACTTTTGGACCATTGACTTACGCGCGGCCATTCACGCACTTGGCGAAGTCACTGGCGAAGAGATGACAGAGTCTATGCTCAATGAGATCTTTAGCCGCTTCTGCATTGGTAAATAGCCACAATCTCAAGTCAGTAGCGATAGCTGTAAACTAAACATATTGCCTCGCTAAGTGACGATATGGACGCACTGACCCTGCAATTCCCAGCATCGACTCAGCTCTCAAACGATCAGTACTATGAGCTATGCCGTGCCAACCCAGATCTGAGAATTGAGCGAAGTGCCAGTGGAGAGCTTATTCTAATGCCCCCAACCGGTGGAGAAACGGGTAGACGAAACGCCAGCCTCAACGCCCAGCTGTGGATGTGGAATCAACGTTCAAAGTTAGGTGAAGTGTTTGATTCTTCTTGTGGCTTCAAGCTACCGAATGGCGCAGACCGAGCGCCCGATGCCTCTTGGGTGAGCTTAGAGCGGTGGAATGCGCTCACACTGGCCCAAAAGGAGAAGTTTCCTCCCATCTGTCCTGACTTCGTGGTAGAGCTGCGTTCGTCTAGTGATCGCCTCCCGCCCCTCCAGGCCAAAATGCAAGAATATATCGATAATGGTGCTCGCCTCGGCTGGCTGCTCAACCGCAAAGAGCAGCAGGTCGAAATCTACCGAACTAACCAAGCCACAGAGGTGTTGCAACACCCTTCTGTGCTCTCAGGTGAAGATGTTCTCCCAGACTTTACGCTAGACCTTGAAGGCATCTTGTGAATAGGTGAACCCGATACAAACCCGATACAATTTAGGCAAGCCCCTACAGTTCTTTCCATGCTGCGTCTTTGCGAAGTCAAACTACCGCTCAACCACACCGAAGCAGACCTCCAAAACGCCATTCTGCAAACGCTCAAAATATCGGCGAGCGAGCTGACAAACTATTCAATATTTAAACGCAGCTATGATGCCCGCAAGCGCGATGCGATCGCACTGGTATACGCGCTCGATGTCGAGACGCCCAAACAGAAACAGATTCTCAAGCAGGCCAAACGCGCGAAGAAAAAGCAGCGAATTATCTCTACGCCCGATATGACCTATCGGTATGTCGCTCACGCTCCAGAAAAGCTGAGCACTCGTCCGGTTGTGATTGGAGCTGGCCCTTGCGGGATGTTTGCGGGGCTGCTGCTGGCACAGATGGGGTTTCGGCCCATTGTTTTAGAGCGCGGCAAGGCGGTTCATGAGCGATCGCAAGATACGTTCGGCTTTTGGAGTAAGCGCAAGTTCAACCCTGAGTCGAACGCGCAGTTTGGCGAAGGTGGGGCTGGGACATTTTCTGACGGCAAGCTGTACAGCCGCATTAAGGACAACGACCATCACGGACGCAAGGTGCTCACTGAGCTAGTGAACAACGGCGCTGTGCCTGAGATTCTGTACATCAGCAAGCCTCACATTGGAACTTACCGGCTGGTAAAGATTGTTGAAAATATTCGCAATCAGATTCTCTCTCTCGGCGGCGAAATTCGTTTTCAGCAGCGGGTTGAAAGAATTGAGATAGATCCGGTAGGAGAGAATCATCAGGTGCGAGGTGTGACCCTAGAAGAGGGTGAATTTATCGCCAGCGATCACGTGGTGCTTGCCGTCGGTCACAGCGCTCGCGATACGTTTAAAATGCTGCACCAGCAGGGGGTGTATATCGAACCTAAGCCGTTTTCGGTGGGCTTTCGCATAGAGCATCCACAGCCGCTGATTGATCAATGCCGCTATGGAGACAATGCTGGACATCCGATTTTAGGGGCGGCGGACTACAAGCTGGTGCATCACTGTCAGGAAGGACTGGCCAAAGGACGGACGGTGTACAGCTTTTGCATGTGCCCAGGCGGACAGGTGGTGGCCGCGACGTCTGAGCTAGGGCGAGTGGTGACTAATGGTATGAGTCAATACGAGCGCAGCGGCAAAAATGCGAATAGCGGCATTGTTGTTGGCATTACCCCAGAGGTGGATTATCCAGAGGGACCGCTAGCAGGAATGGCGTTTCAGCGCGAGTGGGAACAACGGGCCTTCAAGCTAGGCGGCGGTACTTACGAAGCCCCAGGTCAGCTAGTAGGAGACTTTTTAGCGGGGCGACCTTCGACTCAGCTAGGTAAAGTCAAGCCATCTTACCGGCCAGGGGTACATTTGAGTGATTTGAGTGAGAGCTTGCCAGACTATGCGATCGCTGCTATCCGCGAAGCCATTCCCGCCTTTGACAGACAGATCAATGGCTTTGCGATGAGTGATGCGGTGCTGACCGGTGTAGAAACGCGGACTTCATCCCCCATCCGCATTAAGCGAGATGACAGCTACCAGAGTTTGAACACGTCTGGGCTGTATCCGGCAGGAGAAGGCGCAGGCTATGCGGGGGGTATTCTTTCAGCGGCGGTTGACGGCATTAAAGTCGCTGAAGCCGTTGCGCTTAGCGTAGTCGCGCAGTCATAGCAGGCAATTCTAGTCTCTTTTGGTATTCCTGCTGGGGTTCCTATTGAGCTTCTGTTAGCACTTGCTCAATATGTGTGCCCAATGTTTCAGCTAGAGTAGCCGCATTCTCTGCATTGAGCATTGTAGAGTGACCGCCGGGCATGTCAATCGTTTTTATGGGTTGCTGCACGCGGCAGCGCCAGCCAAATAGAGGATCTTTGTAAATATCACGGTACGGCTGATCGGCCAGATCGAGGCCCGGTCCGTTGGCTTTGACCAAGATGACTTGGCTGTTTAGCAATGCGCCGGGCTCGTAGCTTTTTTCGGCAAAGAGATAGAGCGATCGCACATCCAGCCCATATAGCGTTTCAGGCAGTGTCCAGCCCCATCCGCGCCGATCTTGCCAATAGCGGAAGGCTTCGAGCTGAGCTGTTGTTGTCACGTCGTTAAAGCGTTTGCTCGCCTCATAACGGATGACATTCGCTGCTTTTTTGAGCAAGCTTGCGATCATCTGTTTTTTCCCAGTGGGCAGAGTCTCTCGTATGTTTTGTAAACGCTGCTGAGATAGGCTAGCGCTCACTTCAGCGGCAACGTCCGGCGCTTCTAGCAGTGCGGTTAAAGCGACCGTTTCGCCGACGGCCTCTAGCTGAAGCGCCATCTCAAAAGCAATAACCCCGCCAGCGCACAGTCCGCCAATCAGATAAGGGCCGCGGGGCTGAATGCGACGAATCTCATCTATGTAGTGAGCAGCCATTCTGGGAATGCGGCTATGAACCATTGGAATATTGGCTTGGCTCAGCGGCTTGATTCCATAGATGGCGCGATCGCCCGAAAACTGAGCCGCTAGATGGATATAAGGGCTAGTGGCCCCGTCTGCATCGTGAATTAGAAAGAAGGGGGGCCCTGCGCTACCCGCTTTTAGCAGGACTAAAGAATCACTCAAAGCTAGCTGAGCGGTATCGTCATTTCCTGCTAGCTGCTCAGCAATAATGGGCGCTAGCTGCTCTACCGTGGGCGCCTCAAAGATTGTCGTGACTGGCAAACTGCTCTCAAAGGTAGCTTCAATCTCATTGAACAAGCGCATCACCAGCAAAGAATGACCACCCATCTCAAAAAAATCGTCGGTAATGCCGACAGGCTGTATGCCTAGTACGTCTTCCCAAATTTCTACTAGCTCAGCTTCTAAAGGCGTCTGCGGTGCGACCCGATCTGTCCTGTCAGATCGAGGCTCATCGGCAGGGGCAGGCAGCGCCCTTCTATCGACTTTGCCATTCGGTGTCATGGGTAGCGCGCTGAGTGCCACAAACGCTGATGGCACCATATAGCTGGGCAACGTTTCGCGCATAAACGATTGCAGTGCCTGGACATCTATAGCGCTATCTGAGCGGTTAGTCAGTAAGCGATCATCCGCTACGACATAGGCCACCAGACGCTTTTGGCCAGGCACATCCTCTCTCGCCAAAACGATTTGCTGGCGAATATCCGGATGTTTCTCCAGGCAGCGCTCAATCTCCCCAAGCTCAATGCGAAAGCCGCGAATTTTCACCTGAAAGTCTGCTCGCCCCACAAACGCGAGATTGCCATCGGATAGCTGGCGGACAATGTCGCCTGTTTTATAAAGTCGCGCACCCGGCTCAAACGGATGCGCAACAAAGGCGACGGCTGTCTTCTCGGGCAGATTAAGGTAGCCACGCGCGAGGCCAGGTCCGCCAATATAGAGCTCTCCAGGTTCGTCAGGCGCTACCGGCTGCATCGTATCGCTGAGCACATAGGTTGTCGCATTCGCGATCGCCCGACCAATGGGCAGCTCCTGGCTCAAATCAAACTCATCAGCCAGCGGATCATAGAGCGTAGTGGTGACCGTCGCTTCTGTTGGGCCGTAGGTATTGAGCCAGCGGGGATAGTCGCCCACCCTCTCAAACCACTGCGCGTAAATAGCGCGAGACGCTTTTTCACCCCCTACGATCACTAGGCGAACGGTCTCTGCCAAAGCGCTATTCTGTAGATCCGTTTTCTGTTGATGCTTGCGTGCAAGTCCACTGACAAGCTCATGCCAAAAGGCCGTTGGCAGATCGAGAATGGTGATTTCTTCAGCCGCGACGAACGTCAAAAAAGCGCTCAGAGAGGTTGCTATTTCTTCAGGTCTGAGGACTAAAGCTGCACCTGTAATTAAGGTGGGATATAGCTCTTCAACAATAATGTCGAAGCTCATGCTGGAAAACTGCAGCATGCGATCAGCAGGCGTCATCTCAAAGGCAGCGGCCATCGCGGTGGCATGGTTGACAACGCCCCGATGCTCAATCATCACCCCTTTCGGATTGCCCGTTGAGCCGGAGGTGTAGATGACGTAAGCCAGATTTTGGTTGGAGAGCTTGACACAGGGGTTGTGCTGAGGCTGCTGAGCAACAGTAGGCCAGTCGGTATCAAGGCTAAGAACGATGGGTGGCTTAGCGGTGTGAACAGATAGGCTGGCAACTGTGCCAGAGAGCGTCTCGTACAGGGTGGAATGAGTGAGCAGCAGTGAGATGGGGCTGCTTTGCAGTGCATCTTTGAGAAGGTAGCTTTGGCGAGCCGCTGGATAGGCCGGATCGATAGGGACGTAGGCTGCGCCTGCTTTAAGCACGCCCAGTATGGCAATGACCATTTCGAGCGATCGCAGCGTACTCACAGCGACTAAGCTATCAGGAACAACGCCTAAGGAAATCAGGTGGTAAGCGAGCTGATTAGCTTTTTGGTTTAGCTGAGCGTAGGTGAGCGTGCGGGTGTCAAATTGAAGCGCGATCGCCTGGGGCGTTTTAAGTACCTGCGCCTCAAAAAGCTGGTGAATGCACAGCTGCGCGCGACTAAAATCTGCTACAGGCTCTTGCACCAAATCCTGATGAGATCTCGGGGATACCGATGGTGTTAGAGCCTGTGGTTCGCTGCTATAACCTGTCTCTACCGACATAGAAAATTAAAAAAAGAGGGGTTTAAAAAAGTGTTGGGACAAGAGGCTAACCCTGCCACTGTCTGAAAG
>JBAUIB010000344.1:0-18481 GCA_049680585.1 Phormidesmis sp. | reverse complement strand
CTACGGCCCGAAAAGGTTTGAGAATGCGGTACGAATGCTCTGCGCCTTGAGGGACGATCCAAGATGTGCCAGGCTCTAACACAATGGTCTTGTCAGCTAGCGTTAGTTCAGCTTGGCCTTCAAGGACTTAGCCGACCGTTTCATAGTCTCGGCTGTGAACGGACTTGTTTTCACCATCTCCGGGCTGTTCATTCCAGAGTCGTAGAGCAATTTGATCGCCGCTGATCAAGAGCTTTTGGCCCATATCGCCAGTGCTTGCTTCCTCGGCGCTAACGGTCAAATTATCTGAGTTGATAGATTGAATATTCATATTCCATTGGTTACTACTACTTCTAAAGCTATCGCGATCGCCCCATAAAAATCTTCCATCACAAGAGATAACTTTCTCTATCAACCGAAAGATATCCCACGATGCCTTTCTTTGAAGCTGTAAAAACACATCGGCGATTGCGATAACTGTATATAGTGATAGCTGATGCTTTGGGGCGATCGCCACGAAGCATTTCTGACTACATTTAAACCATTTAAGAGGAATTCCCAATGTCTGACAGCACTCAAATCACGATCAAAGACAGCGGCCCTTACTTAGCAAAGGGGCCTTTCACGCTGATTGACGCAGAAGGTAATGAATTTACCATCGACAAACCTGCAGTGCCCCTATGCCGCTGTGGCGCGTCCACCACTCAGCCGTTCTGTAGTGGCACTCACCGTGAAATCGGCTTTGAGTCAGTCATTCGCGCCCCTGAGGCAGACTCAGAGTAACGTATCTGTAGTGTGTTGTCGGTATGCCCCCATTGCTCAGCGCTATTGCTCTGGGGGCAAAGCTCTAAGGGCAAAAGCAACAGCTCTCAAAAGGAAGACTACAGAAACAACAAATCCTAGAAAAAATCTCCTTGTTCAGACATCTCCTGCGCTTCAATGTCCAAAGCCTGCCTTTCCATAATGTTCAAAATCTCTTTTCCGACGTTCTCATAGTCTTGCCAACCCGCTTCAGCGCGAGGGTCTTTTACAGAATATACCGGTAAGCCCTGCAACGCCGCCTTTTGAAAAGCGGCGAACCGACGAATTCCTGGTTCAAATATCGGTAAGCCAGCTTCCTTTAAAAGATCTCTTACCTCCTGACCCGCTTTGCTTGGCTTTGGCGGAATGGCCGTAATCAGAATTCGATAGTGACGGGTGTTGATGGCTTTGAGATATTCAACCGTGAGTACCAGTGCATCAAGGGCGAGGACATCGGGCGTGGTAGGCAATACGAGCAAATCGCAAGTTTTAGCCAAGGCAGAGAGATCGTCTGGAACGGGTCGCGCTGGCGTATCGATCACGACGTTGCCATGAGGGTTTATATTTTGTCCGGCCTCCCATTCGTCCATCACGCGAAAGGGCAGCTCCCCCCGACTGGCCCAGCCCAACGCAGAACGATTGGGATCAGCATCTACCAGCAGCGTTTCGGCTTGCCCTTGCAAAAAGGCCGCGAGGTGGATAGCTGTCGTCGTTTTACCGACGCCGCCCTTGAAGCTGGCAACGGTGATAATCATAGTATGGGTTAGACAGTGTGGGTAGACGGTATGGTTTAGAAAAAGAGGTCAGGTAGACGGGGGATGGTGATTAACTTACCAGATGCGCAAGCAACGCAGAGGCTGGGTAGGGTGCTCGGCGAGCAGCTCCCACCGGGCAGTGTGCTGCTGCTAAAAGGGGATCTGGGCAGCGGTAAAACCACGTTAGTTCAGGGGTTAGGTTTTGGGCTAGGTGTAAAAGATATTGACAGCCCCACGTTTACGCTGATCAATGAATACACTCGAGGGCGGCTGCCGCTCTACCACATAGATTTATATCGCCTTTCGCCTGCTGAAGCCGATGCTATGCAGCTAGAAACCTATTGGGAAGCAGAAGAAGTAGAGCCTGGTATTGTGGCAATTGAATGGTCTGAGCGGTTGCACTATTTGCCGCCTGCGCCGATAGAGCTAGCACTGAGCTATTTAGCGGCTGGACGGCAAGCACATCTATCTATACCTGAGACTATTAGGTTGGAGCTATCGGCACTGGCTATGTGGATGCCTTAGCAGGTGCTATAGGATGAATTTGAGGCGGAAAGGACGGTATTTAACGTTGCTACGGAGCAAAACGACACATGAACTATTGGCTGATGAAGTCGGAGCCAGATGTCTATAGCATCGAGGATCTTGAGCGCGACCAGACGGAACTTTGGGACGGTGTGCGCAACTACCAAGCACGAAACTTCTTAAAGAGTATGAAGGTGGGGGATACAGCCTTTTTCTACCATTCCAATACCAAAGTGCCAGGCATCGCCGGGCTGATGACAATCCACGAAGCGAATGTTGTCGATACCACGCAGTTCGAAGCAGGCAGCAAATACTTCGATCCCAAATCAACGCCCGATGCACCGCGCTGGCATACCGTGGTGGTAGCCTACAAGCGCACATTTAACCACTACATTTCTCTCAATCAGCTCAAAGAAACATTCAGCCCGGAAGAGCTGCTGGTCGTCAAACGGGGTAACCGGCTGTCGGTGATGCCAGTTGATAAGGCAGCTGCAAAGCAGATTCTGAGTCTGTCTGAGTCAAAATCCCCGTCATAGCGGCCCAGTTAATCAGCGTGCGATAGGCCGTTTGCAGGGTATCTCCAAAGGTGACAATACCGTCTTCATGACCTGCCATGACAAATATTTTTAGGCGCAGCAGATCGCTTTCACGGAAGAGGCGCTGGGTTTCTGTTGCCATTTCGGGCGTGCCGTAGGGGACATCGGCGTGGGTGGTCGGCACCTGATGGAGTAGCTGCTGCCATAGCTGCGGGTGATGGATGTGAATGATTGCTCCGATGGCCGGGTGATTGGCGTAAATGACGCCGTGCGTCAGTGATTCGGAGGAAGCTTTGCGCAGTCCTCGGCAGCTCAGCGTATTTTGGGCGGGGTCAAAGGCGGTGACAAGGGCGTAGTCGGCAGCGGTAAGAGTACTTAGGTGGCCGGTTTGCGTGCCGGAGATAGTGAACTGTGAGGACGCGGGTACGCGCTGAGAGATGTTACCAAACCCAATGCCGTTAGGGTATTCGCCGATGAAGTTTAGCTGATGGAGCGCGTCGCGGTAGGGGGAAAGGGATGCGATCGCCCCCTCATCTACAGCCTCTACTTTCGTCCACTGGCAGCGGTATTTTATGTAGCCTTCGTCAATCACAGGCGGCACAGGGAAGATGGGTGCAAAGGGCAAGGCGGCAGCGCCTTTAAACGCAGACTTTGAGCCAGTCTAGAATGAGCGAGTTGACGATTTCTGGTCGTTCGTCATGAGGGCAGTGGCCGGTGTCAGGAATGGCGTGGAAGGTCACCTCTCGGGCGGAATCGGCGGCTAATTCCTGATAAATGCCAGCGGTTTTAACCGGTGTCCATGGGTCTTTTTCGCCCCAGAGTACGAGCAGTGGCTGGCTAATTTGAGAGAGCAGTTCGCTGGGGCGAGGTCCGGGTGGTGCGTTCAAAATGGAAGCGAATACCTTTTGAGCGCCGGGCTGGCAGGCAGGCGCGTGCAGCAGGTCAATCAGCTCCGGGGTAATCGCTTCGCGGTTGCCGTATACCTGCTTGAGCGAGCTGCGAATGCGGCCTTTGGTGCGAACGCGGTTGAACAAAAAGGGGCCTGTGAGCCGACCGCTCACCAGTCGGCTAAAGGTACCCATCAGCATCCGCAGCGGAGCGGGTAAATCTTCAGGGCGATGGTTCAAGCTACCGGCGCAGTTTAGCAAAACGCCGCCAGCAGCCGTCTCGGGATAGATTGCTAGGGTCATCAGGGCCATCAGAGCGCCGATGGAGTTGCCTACAAATATAGCGGGTTGTTTGACATGCACCTGCCAAAAGTCGTGGATCAGCTTGACCCAAAACTCCAAGGTATAGCTCAAATCTGGCTTGTCTGAATCGCCGAAGCCCATCAAATCGATCGCGTACACCCGGTAGCCTGCTGCCGCTAGAACGGGAATGTTTTTACGCCAGTGACCGATAGAAGCGCCAAATCCGTGGAGCAGTACGATGGGCTGGCCTTCGCCGTGAACCACGTAGCGGATGTCGTAGCCGCGCCAGTCCCAGGTGAGTTTTTCGCCGGTATATTGGCTAGTGCAGTGGCCGGTATCGTTAGTACGCGCTGATGGTTGGGGGACTGGAGGGTGGCTGGTCAGGGAGGCCGTCATTCTTCAACCGTTTGTCTTTATAGAGTGGTCTTTCTATCATAGTGGTTCAAGAAGCACAGGGGCGCATACCTGTTTTCTGTAGAAAGGCTTCTAACCATAGGCTTTCGTCGTAACGGAGGGGTGGCAGCGGATCTTGCTGATAGTTGGCGAGCAAGTCGGTGCGATCGCACGCCTGATCCACCACAGACTTCAGCGATAGCAGCAGCTCGTCATGACCACTGAGCGGCAGGAAAATCTCCGGAATCGTCTCCATCACGTTCCAGGTATAGAGCTGAGCGCGGGGCCTTTGTTCGCTCCGGCTAATCAGCACCCGATAGTCGCCTGATTCATCTGGGCCGTAGATGGAAGTTGGCTCCCAACCCCGTAGCAAATCGATTTCCACAAAGTGACTAGGGCTACCAAAAATGGCCTCTCGCTGCCGTTCGTAGAGGGTTCGTCCTCGTCCGGGACGTTTCTTTTTAGGCGAGAGGGCCTCAATAATGGTGACGACTTCTCCGGCTGAATTAACGATTTCTATGTAGGTTTCGTACACTTTTTGCGGCACGGGCACCAGGACGGAAATGGGGCTGTTTGCCTGCGCCGGGTGCTCTGATACCGGTGAGTCTGAGGGCCAGTTATCTGTAGGCCAGTGATTGACTGAGGGCCAGTTGTTAGAGATCGAGTCCTGCGAGGGCCAGCTAGGGTGCCCACTAGCGGCGGCCTGTAAAGGAGAGGGTGACGGGCGCTCCCAATTCAGCCCAGGGGTACCCACGACCAAAGAATCTTCGCCGCTGACCTGATAATGGCGATCGCGTAGCTGCACCCGATAGCGAGCCGGCAGGCGATGAGCCAGCGTATCGGCCAGCGCGACATTCAGCTTCTTATGAACCTCTGGCCAGAGATCGGGATGCTCCAGATAAGGATTCATTCCTGGGAATGGAATAGGCATGACATGCACTCGTGATTCAGACTAAGCGGGAGGCGATGTGCAGGTGGCGGCGCTCCAAATGATTTTGCAGCGCTACGTTAACACCTCACATCTAGTTTCATTGTTCAAAGAAATGTTCACCATTCCGACAGGATTCAGTATTTTTCCTAAGAAACTTTGGAAAAGTATTACATCGATCTTCTTTAATATGCTAGAGAAATGTGTTAAGGGAGATGGGCAATAAAATTGAAATGAATGGGATGGAAACGATGCGGTAGGCTACACATTGCTCTTGTGCAAGTGCGCCTTTTCAGCTGCGCCTCTTCAAATCCTATGGAAACCCCCAACTTTCTAATCTGGGCAGCGGTCGTTTTCGGCGTTGGTGGATTTGCCATCACTTCCATGATCACTGCCTTTCGCACACCGATCCCCCAAGCGCCGTTTCCCAACTCAGCGATAGATCAGCCCACTATCCCATTATCTCAAGCCACGATGACTCGCTTTGTCGGCGCGGTCGGCACGTTTAAAGCGGGCGACTATCGAGGCGCAATCGAGCAAATGACGCCTGTACTAGAGCAAGAACCTAACTGTGCAGAAGCTTGGCACAACGTGGGGCTAGCCTATGCCAATATCGGTGACAACAATAAAGCGGTTCGCAGCCTGCTAAAAGCCAGCGATGCCTATGACAAACAAGACACGAAAGCTGGCCTTGATCGCATCAAGCAAGAGCTAGAAACCCTAAAAGCTGTCAGCGGATGAAGGATAACTCACCAATTTTAAGGTAATCGCGATTCCCGATGACAGCGGCAGCAGGCAGGTATAGTGGTGAACATCGAAGTTGACATCGCGTCTTATGACAGACCAATTTCAACAGTTAACGGTGGTCGCTGCTGCACCGACGCTAGAGCTGAACAACGCCGGGAAAATTGTCCGATTTGAACTGTTTGCCGATGAGCATCGCTTAGGCCGAGATTCGCAGTGGTCAGATCTGAGCAAAGGACTGCTGGACTGGAGTGTGCTCTCCCGGCGTCAGGCCGTTCTGAAGCGCGAGGGCAATGGCTATCGCATTTACGATGGCGATGGTCATACGGCTAGTCGCAACGGCATGTTTGTCGGCCAAATGCGGATCAACACAACGGACGGCTATTTATTAGTCGATGGCACTCAGCTACAGATCGGGCTTTCACCTGAAAATAGAATATCGGTGGGCTATCGAGAGGCCACATCGCTGAGCCAGCGGCCGCAGACGATGCCTTCTAAGCTACGGCTTGATCTGCGGCGGCTCGAAGACTGGCCGGTAGAGCTAGGCCGCGCCCCTACTCCTGATCGCTATTCGTCTATGGTGCTAGAAGCGCCGACTGTGTCGCGAGTGCATGCCAAAATTTGGCCGGATGGACAGGTTGGTCACATTTTGCAGGACTCTAGTACCAACGGCACGTTTTTAAACGGTCAGCGGATTGAGCGGCGCTGCAAGCTCACAACCGGCGACCTCATTCAGCTTGGTCCGTTTACGCTGAGCTATCACCCTGAGCGCTTGGTGCTTGAAAACACCGGCAGTCAAATCCGGCTGGATGCCCATCGGCTGGTGAAAAAGGTTCGAGACAAGCAGGGCAACGAGAAGAAGATTCTCAACGATATTTCGCTGGTCATTGAGCCGGGTCAGCTAGTGGCCCTTGTCGGGGGCAGTGGCGCGGGAAAATCTACCCTGATGAAGTCGCTGCTGAGCATTTCACCCGTGACAGGCGGGGCAGTATTTCTCAACGGAGAGAATTTAAGAGATAGCTGGGGGCTGTATCGCACTCAGATTGGCTATGTGCCCCAAGACGATATCGTACATGCCAATCTGACGGTGGAAGAGGTGCTGATATTTGCCTGTCAGCTGCGACTGCCGCCGGATACGGATGTGAAGGCGGTGGTGACGAAGACGCTGGCGCAAATTCGACTCTCGCACGTGCGCCAGACATTTGTGCGCAATCTCAGTGGGGGTCAGCGCAAGCGGGTCAGCATTGGGGTAGAGCTGCTGGCCGATCCGAAGCTGTTTTTCTTAGATGAACCGACTTCTGGGCTCGATCCTGGCCTGGATAAGGAAATGATGCACCTGCTGCGAGATCTCGCCGATCAAGATCGCACGGTTGTGCTGGTAACGCATGCGACGGCGAATATTGGGGTGTGCGATCGCATTGTCTTTTTGGGACGCGGCGGCTATCTCTGTTACTTTGGCCCGCCGCAAGACGCGCCAGAATTTTTTGGCTTGCCAGACGATCAAGATCGCGACTTTGCTGATATTTATCTCAAGCTGGAGGCTGGAGAGAGCGAAGCGGACAATCGAGATACGGTGAGCACCTGGCAGGCTAAATATCGCCGCTCACCTGCGTACAAAACCTACATCGAGTCGCTGCTAAGTCCAGGGACGAGCCAGACGACACCGTCGAGCGATCGCGTCAGTAAAGGTGTGTCGCTGCTAAGCCAGATCAGCTTGCTTAGCCAGCGGTATTTTCGATTGATTGTGCGCGATCGCCTCAGCCAAATTCTCACACTGGTATCAGGGCCGATTGCGATCGCCCTGACTGGCCTAATCTTAAGCAGTGAAACCCCGCTAGCACCCCTCGATCCGCTAGAGACCGCTCAAGCCCCGTTAGCGCTACGTCTGTTGTTTGTCTTTAGCTGCATTGCCATTTGGATTGGCCTATCGAGCGCGGTGAGAGAAATTGTCAAAGAAGACGCGATTTACCGGCGAGAGCGGCTGATCAATCTGGGACTGTTTTCTTACTTGGGCTCTAAAGTCTCCATTTGGCTCGGGATTGCTGCTTTGCAGTCGGTGCTGATGACGATTGTGGTCCGGCTGGCATTTGCGGGGCCAGAGGCTTCGCTGCTGCCCTGGAGTCTGGGCGTGGGCGTGACTAATTTTTTGACCCTATTAGCCAGTGTAAGCTTGAGTTTGGCCATTTCTGCCTATGTTAAAACAGAAAATGCTGCCAACAATCTGCTGCCGTTGATTATGATTCCGCAAATTATCTTTTCAGGCGTGTTGTTTGAACTCAGCGGCATTTCTCAACAACTCTCTTGGCTGATGATTAGTCGCTGGTCGGTGGGGGCCTACGGCAGCCTGATAGATATCAATGCGATGGTGCCTGAGCCCGTCACCTTGCCGGATGGTCGCGTATTAGAGCAGGTGTTTTCTGCCACCTCAACGTACGATGCGACTTGGGCAAATCTGGGAGCGAACTGGGGGGTGCTGTGTCTTCACATTTTGGTCTATCTTGGCGCAGCGCTGTGGCTGCAAAAGCGTAAAGACATTATCTGAACAACAAAGTTTTCTAGCCAGAAAACGAACAGGCGGTGTGCATAATATCAGCCGCCCATTCGTAAGTTAAAGCTAAGCAGGTTTAAATCCTAGGAGATAGACAGAACATGCAATTGGTGAGATCTCGAGTTCGACAGCTGATTCGATATGGCTTGCTAACCCTACTGACGCTGACGTTGAGTATGGTAGTGGCCTGCGGGCAATCTCAGCAGAGCGATCTGCCCGCCAACTCCACTGAGGGTGGAACAGAGTCTAGCGTTTCCTCTGATGTTGGGGCGATCGCTCAAGTCAATCTGGTCGGCACAGCGCTAGCACCCACTATCAGCGGACAAATTTCATTAGAAGAAACACCAGCTGGTCTCAATATGCAGGGACAGTTTGCCAATATCCCCATTGGGATGCACGGCTTTCACATTCACGAAGGCGGTAGCTGCGAGGAGGGCGGCGGTGCAGCAGGAGGCCACTTTAATCCCCGCGACGTCGATCATGGTCATTTACCCAGTCAGGGATTTGATCAGGCCCACGCAGGCGATTTAGGAAACTTACAATCGACCTCCACTGAGCAGACAGACTGGAATCTTGAGGTGCCCGGCCTAACCCTGACATCAGGCGAGTACGCCGTCGCTGATCGCACCTTCATCTTGCACGCCGATCCAGATGATTTAAGTCAGCCCACTGGCAACGCCGGGGCCCGGATCGCCTGCGGCATTATTCAGATGCAGTGACTTCAATAATAAAACGGTTATCGGGTTAGGGAAATGCCCATCTCACTGGGAACCAGTCAACCGACCCAAGCCCTCACATCAGGGGCAGCAAAACTGTGGGTTCTGCTGATCGGGGTCAATCATTATCAAACAGACGAGCTGCCCTCGCTGCAATATCCTGCGCCCGACTGTCAGGGACTGGCCCAGGCATTAACGGAAGCGACCCAAGCCTTTCCCAGCAAAGAGCTGTGCATTTATCATGACTTTGCGCAGCTACCCACTTTGCCAGCGGTGCGGCAGCAGCTACAAACCATCACCCGCGCGGCCCAGTCTCAAGATACTGTGCTGGTCTACTTTTCAGGGCATGGCCTCCTAGATGCCGAGACGCAGCAGGTGGTGCTGTGCCTGAGCGATACCCGCAAGCGATCGCTCTACGACACCGGCCTACCCTTGCAAGAACTGCTGCAGGCGCTCAGCCAATCCTTGGCCAGACAGCAGCTGATCTGGCTAGATGCCTGCCACAGCGGCGGCATGACTTTACAAGGCACTACCGCAAGAAGCCGGGACGCAGTGGCAACCCCTCCCCTACCTAATCCCACCGCTCAGCTCGTAGACGTGTTGCGACAGCGAGCCGCCCAGGGTAAAGGCTTTTACGCGCTGCTCTCTTGCGATCATTCGCAGCGCTCCTGGGAGTTTCCAGAGCTCGGGCATGGGGTGTTTACCTACTACCTCATGCGCGGGCTGCGGGGAGAAGCGGCAGATAGCCAAGGCATCATCGACGCGGATGGCCTGTACAAGTATGTGTACCACCAGACCCTGCGCTATATCGATCAGGCCAATCAACAGATTCGGCTCGTCAACCGTCAGAAAAAGAGTAAAGGAGACAGCGAGCTACATTCGGAATATCCCCTGCAAACTCCCAAGCGGATCGTGGAGGGGATGGGGGAAATGGTGCTCGGCATTCGCCCGCAGCAACCGGTATCGTCACAGCCCCGCAGGCGAGCGCTGATGATTGACGGGCTGATGGGCTATCAGACGACGCTGGCGCTCAGCAAAGTTCTTCAGAATTCGGGCCAGTATGCAATTGACTATTGGCCGCAGCCGGGACAGCCTTGGGAGGCAGTGAAGGCAGCGATTCAATCTTGCTTAAAGTCGGCAGCCACTACTGCCAGGGATGATCTGCCGCCGACGGTGTTGCTGTACCTACGGGGACGGATAGAGCAGAGCCCTGAAGGAGAATCTTGGCTGTTGCTGGGCGATGGGGTTCGAATTTATCGATCTTGGCTGCGGCGATCGCTCCGGCAGGCGCGTCATACCCGTCAGCTCATTGTCTTGGACTGCCCCGGCTCAACCGATCTAAAGGAGTGGATAGACGATTTGCAGTTTGAGTGCAGCAGCGGCCAGTGCATTATCGCCGCGGCAGCACTCGCCGCCGATCCCGACCAGTTCGCGCAAGCGCTGCTAGAGACACTAAAAACAGCAGACGTTCAGATGGGCCTGCCAGTCGCGGCTTGGATTGCGCAGCTGCAACTGCAGCTTGCGGGCACAGCACTGGCTAAAGACTCTGATGAGGTACTGCCACTGAGCTGGCTGTCGGGCACGCAGGGGGTAATTGAGGTCGTGCCCTCACAGGTCGGCGTTCAGGCCAGTGAGCGTGCGGAAAGTGTTGACTTGGGAATGTGTCCTTACATGGGTCTGCGGGCATTTGGCCGAGAGCAGTCTCAGTACTTTTATGGGCGAGAAACGCTCACACAGCAGATCATCAATCGGCTGCGGCACGAGTCGGCCTTGGGTATCGTTGGCGCGTCGGGCAGCGGCAAGTCATCGGTTTTGCAGGCAGGGGTACTGGCACAGCTCTATGCGGGTCAGCAAATTCCGGGCAGTGAGCAGTGGTGGATGCGGGCGGTGCGTCCGGGGCCAACGCCGCTGAAGTCGCTGGCGCAACAGCTAATCGATCCAGGCACGGAGCGTGAACGCGCCTATCAGGCCCTGCAGATTGAGGGCTTGCTGTATCAAGGCAGCGATGGCTTTGTGCAGTGGCTGCGATCGCGCCTTGAACCCACTGTCATCCTAGTGATCGATCAGTTTGAAGAACTGTTTACGCTGACAGCTGAGAGCGATCGCGCGCCGTTTATCGATCTGTTGTTTGAGGCTTTGGCGTATGCGAGCGATCGCTTCAAGCTAGTGCTGTCAGTCCGCGCCGACTTTTTACCCAACTGTCTCGCCTATCCGGCCCTCGCCGAACTGCTGCAAAGCAACAGCATTTTGGTCCCACCCCGGCTTACTCCCGACGCCTACCGCGAGAGCATTCTCAAACCCGCCGAACAGGTCGGACTGCAAATAGAGCCGGGCCTTGTCGATTTGCTCTTGCAAGATGTTGATCAAGCCGCCGGAGAACTCCCACTTTTAGAATTTGTACTCGAAAAGCTCTGGGAAAACCGGCACTCAGGCAAGCTCACCCTATCGGTGTATCAGCAGCTTGGCGGACTACGCGGGGCGCTAGAGCGACAGGCCCAAGCTGTGTATGACAGCCTCGAACCGTCGGCCCAAGACTGCGCTCGCTGGATTTTCCTCGCTCTGACTCAGCTCGGCGATGGCACCGAAGATACCCGCCGCCGGGTACTCAAGTCTGATTTGGTCGTCGCGAAGTACCCGGCAGCGCTCGTCGATGACACGCTGCGAGTGCTGAGTGCGGCCAAGCTAGTGGTGATTCGCGCCGATGAAACCCCGCCCGTGGGATACAGTCGTGGGGATGGGCCAGATGATTCTCCAGATAGAGATGATCTCACCGCCGAGGACGACCCTTCAGAGCCCACGATAGTCTTGCCGCCCGCTGAGCCGACTGTCGAGGTGGTTCACGAAAGCCTGATTCGCCACTGGTCTACGCTGCGCTGGTGGCTAGAGGAAAATCGGACGCGGCTACAGCTCCAGCGTCAGCTTTCGCAAATGGCGGCAGACTGGCAGCAGCATGGACGACAGGCTGATTTTTTACTGACAGGGGTGCGCTTAGCAGCGGCCGAAGATCTCTATATCAAATACACCGACGAACTTTCACAAACGGTGCAGCAGTTTATTGAGGCGGGATTGGCGGCTCGCTTGCAGCTGCAGCAGCGGGCGAAACGGCGGCTCAGGCGAGCCCAGATCACGGCAGCGACAATGGGGATGTTGGGCGCGATCGCGCTGGGAATGGGCGCACTGGCCTACCGTCAAAACGTCCGGGCTCAGCTGCAAAAAATTGAGGCGCTCAATGCCTCTTCCACAGCACTGCTGTGGTCGAATCAACAGCTAGAATCCTTGCAGCAAAGCATCCTCTCAGGGCGTCAGCTTGAGCAAATGAACTGGCTGCAAAGGCGACTAGCCAGCGCCCCATTAGATAATTCTCAACGCTGGCAAAACCTGCAGCTACAAACGGCAGGAACGCTTCAACAGTCGCTAGCGTTTGCTCAGCAAATCAATCGATTGGACGGCCATACGCAGGCAGCACGCGCAGTGCAGTTTAGCCTAGACGGTCAGCAGCTTGCTTCTGCCAGCGACGATGGCAGCGTTATTCTGTGGCGGCGCGATGGTTCGATCATTGCCAAAATCACACTGGAAACAGCAGGCGCACGGGCAACGGATGTGCAGTTGGCGGCGACAAATCAGCTCCTGATCGCCACCAGTGAGGGTACGATTGAGCGCTGGGAGGTCAATCCTCAGGGCAGTGCGCAGCTTCTGCACACGCTCAGCAGCCACAGCGACTGGGTAACTAGTGTCGCGGTGAGCCCAAATGGAGATCTAATCGCCTCGGCGAGTCGCGATCGCACCCTCAAGCTTTGGAACCCCGACGGCACTCTCCTTAAAACCCTCAGCGGCCACACTGGCTGGGTCAATCGCGTGCGCTTCAGCCCGGATGGACAAACCCTCGCCTCAGTCTCCGAGGACACATCCGTGCGCCTGTGGAAGCGCGACGGCACCCCGGTTAAAACACTGAGTGGACATCTGGATCGCACCACCGACATCGCCTTTGCACCCGACGGTCAAACCCTTGCCTCGACCAGCGCCGACGGCACCTTCCGGCTGTGGTCCTTGCCAACCGGCACGCTCAAGTACCAAGTCGCTCAGGCCGCAACCGACTCACCGACTGCCCAGCATCAGCTCAATGCAGTCGCCTTTAGCGCTGACGGTAAGACTCTGGCCGTCGGCGATGGCAGTGCGCGAATTCAGCTCTGGCGAGCCGATGACGGGCTTTTACTCGACACATTTTTAGGCCATACCGGAGAAGTCACCAGCCTTAGCTTCAGCCCGGATGGTCAGCTCGCATCTGCCAGTACCGATGCCACCGTGCGGCTGTGGACAATCCGGCCCCCGTCCTCACTGGCTGACTTGGGCATTCACAGCGTCAGCATTAGCCCAGCGGCAAGCGATCCCTATCTATTTGCAACGGCTGATTTTGAAGGAAAGGTCATTTTGTGGCAGCATCAGCCAGGCACAGGCACAGGATCCAGCGCAGAGGCAAGAACCCTAAGCGGCCATACGGGCGCGGTTGACGCGGTAGCCTTTAATCCGGCGGGAACGCATTTAGCGTCGGCAGGGACAGATGGCCAGGTGATCTTGTGGCGGGTGGCAGACGGTACGCGGCTGGCGGTGGCATCAGCGCATACAGATCGCGTTACCAGCGTGGCCTTTAGCGCCGATGGTAAGCAGCTCGCGACGGGCAGCGCGGATCAAACGGTGAGGCTGTGGTCTACTGAGGGCGATCGCCTCACCCCCATTGCCACGCTAAGCGGCCATACCGACGAGGTCACCAGCGTCAGCTTTCACCCCACCCAGCCGCTGCTGCTCTCTGGCAGCTATGACCAAACGGTGCGGCTCTGGCAAATTCCAAAGGCGGATCAAGAAGGGGGAAAAGCGACCCTGATTCAAACGTTGGATCAGCCCAGGGCGGGGGTCGCGACGGTACAGTTTTCACCGACGGGCGATCGCTTTGCTGCCGGTAGCTGGGACGCTCAGCTCTATCTCTGGCAGCTGCGAGGTCAGTCGCCGCAGCTCACCGCCACGCTCGGCGGACACGACGGCGGCGTCAGCGCCCTGACTTTTAGCGCCGACGGCCAAACGCTGGTATCTAGCAGTGCCAGCGGCTTGGTGCAGCTCTGGAATCCGAATACGGGCCGCCGGATCAAGCGATTGCAGAGTCAGTCAGGAGCAATCGATACGGTGGCGCTTAGCGCCGATACGCAGTTGCTGGTGAGTGGGGCGCAGCAAGGTGGCATTAGCCTATGGGATTTGCAGACTGCTGCGCTGGTTGAGCAGGGGTGCGATCGCCTCGATAGCTACCTACGCACAAATCCGACCCTGACGCCTGAAGAACAAGACCTCTGCGCATTTCGAGAATAAGATCAGGCAATCTTTTTGCGTATGCCGCTGCATATTTCCCTAGGGCCGTCCGTACAAAGGGATGAAGATAACGAGGTCACTAAAATGATTTCCCCTCAATCCCCCCAGAATTCTCGCACCTTTTCTCGTACTTTTTCTCGCACCGCTCAGCTCACATTAGGCACTGTACTAGGACTGATGACCCTAGCCGCCACCGCTCAAACCGCCTCTGCCAATCCCCTTCAGCTCCTTCCTATTGTCGGCGACTTACTCGGCTCCACGCCTAAGCCCCCGCCGCTGCCATCAGAACTAGACATTATTCACGACAACGTTCAGGGCAACAACGTTAATCTGTGCGTCCTCACCTGCAATAGCCCCACCCCCGGCGCTCGCCCACCCGCGCCTCAATCTCGGACACAGGCCCCCCAAAGAGCCCCTCAAGGTGCGCCTCAAAGAGTTCCTCAAGGAGCTGCACCTCAAGGTCAACCTCGCCCGCAAAGCCAGCCTCGTTCTAGCGGCGGTCCCAGTATTTTGGTCGATCCCTCTGCCTTTAGAATTCCGCTCTAACTCGAGTGAATTTGCGTGACCCAACATTAATTTCTACCAAGCTAAGACTAAGACGCTAAATCGCAATGGCATAATCTCAATAGCCTCTCCTTGGCAACACAATCACTCAAGCATCAGCTACCAGAAGTCGTCTCCCAATCGGTCACATAAACAATGAGATTACGCCGTTTCATATTGCCTTTTATGATGCTGATTGGGATTGCTGGCTGCGCCGAGGTAGACACCGTTTCTACTGACAAACTGACCATTGGCGTGGTGAGCTACGGCGACTCTGAGGTATCGCTCGAACAGTACCAGCGATTTCAAAACTATTTAGCGGAGCAGACCAAAATTGCCTTCGAGCTAGAGGTGGCCTACAACGAGCTGCAAGCCGTCCAGCAAATTGAAACGGGCAACTGGTCGCTGGTATTTGCCCCACCCGGTTTGGCTGTGATCGCCGGTAAACGAGGATACACTCAGCTTTTCCCTCTAGATGATGCCGACAAATCTGAGCATTCTCTGATTGTCGTGTTAGCCGATAGCCCCATTGAAACGCTAGATGATTTGGCATATCAGACGGTGGCAATGGGCGAGCCGGGATCAGCCGCTGGCTACTATCTGCCGCTCTATAACCTCTATGGCCTCACGCTAGAGGAAGTCAAGTTTGCCCCTACTCCAGAAAGGCTTTTAGCATGGGTAGACGATGGCACGGTCGTAGCGGGTGCTATTTCTGAGCAAGATTTTGAAACGCACAAAAACAAGTTTTCAGCCGCTGATTTTCGCACCTTATCGACGAGCAAACGTAATATTCCGGCTGGCACCGTACTGCTGGGCGTGGTGGAGCGCGGCCAGGGAGAATACATCAAGCAAACCATGCAGTCAGCCCCTTCTAATATCACCAGCGATGCTAGATATATTCCGACCGCACCTCTGCCCAATTACAATGACATGATCAAAGTTGTCGAACGGGTTAGACCTTTAGAGGATCAGGTCAAAAATACGCCTGCTGTTTTGACCCTAGAGCATCTAGAAAATAGCGATGATAATGGGGGGAATGCAGAGAACGAAAGCAGGGAATAACTGAATCCTTGATTGCTGTGGTTCGACGTATTAAATGATACTTAGCGGCTGTATATGAGGGCGATTGCTGCTAACAATTAAGATTCCTAAAAATTTTGAAGTAAGACGTTTCTTCTCAACTAAACTCTTGACAGCGAAACAGCTAACTACAGGGTTAAACACTACTATTACAGTGACCTAAGGGTTTCCCTACCTACTTGGTGCGCTGCTGTCAGGGTGCAATCTGTCCGAGCATATTTCTGCCATGCAGATTTTGTCACGCCGTTATGAACCACTGGTGTAAATCACTGCTGTGGAGCTCTACCGGCATCGACACCAAATACAGATATTGAGATTCTATAGAATGAATACACGCTTAAAAGTTGCGATCGCAACCCTGTTTGCCGTACCGCTGGCCCTATCCTCTCTTCTGGGCGTCGGAGAAAGTGCGTTTAGCGCACAGGCAGCCATATTGTGGAATGAAGCCACCGATGGTGATCTCTCCGATCAGGGCGACGCCCCGACCCAGCTAGGCCCACTGATGCTAGGCAGCAACAAGCTTAGCGCCACCTTTAACGCAGGCGCTATCAGTCCCTCTCCTGACTATTTCACCATTGAAATTCCAGAAGGTCAGGTCTTAACGGACATTATCTTGCGTGACTGGAAAGCGGAGCCAACCTTTGAGGACATCGCCTTTATGGCCGTTCAATCGGGCGATGTATTTGACTTCGTTGTCCCGGCTGATAGAAGCAATGCAGACGGTCTTTTGGGCTGGACTCACTTGCGTAGCACTCAGGTAGGTAGCAATAAGATACTCACTGAGCTAGCGCTCTCTGATACCTCTCCGACCGAAAACGGCGTGGATGCTTTTTATGAGGCCGAAGCCGAAACCTACTCCCCAGAGCTGCTGAGCCAGTTTCCCGAACTTCCCGATAATCTCAGAGCCCTGGGCGTGCAGTGGGTGCCAGGTGCAGAGGGCTTTGATAAGCCGTTGGGAGCTGGCGAATATACGTTTTGGCTACGCCAGGGATCAGATACAGATATCACGGCGGCGTTTGACTTCAAGACGGCGGCGCTCGACAACGGCGTGAAAACGCCTGAGCCGCTGAGCCTGCTCGCGCTGGGGATGATGTCAGGGGCAGGATTGCTGCTACAGCGTCGGCGTCAGTAGACGTAAGAGACGCCAGCAATTGGTGCGATCGCCCAACCACTGCTTATAAAAAGTAGTGAATAAGCGGACATAACGAGGGGTCAGTTGGTTTACCGCTGACCCCTCGTTTATTATTAATAGATAGAATTGTAGCCGCTCCGATTGAGGTTGTCAGGTATAAAAATTAGCTGTAGAAATCAGCATTAGGCACTCGAAAATGTTTAAACTATAAAAGGGACAACAATCAGCGGCCTTACTTTGCATAGCGCTAGCGTTGTCGCTGTAGTAAAGGAATAGATAGCCCACCTTTTGTAGGCCGTATCGCCTCAAGCTGTATCGCTGATACGATTGTCGCTTTGTAAACGATGAAACGCTCGCGACCTAATATGTGTGGGATGATATCAGCAGCTAGCCCTTTGAAGGCTATTTCTTAGAATTTAGGCGGCCCCGCTCTATTTTGGTCAGTCGGTATTTCGTGACGAGGGGCTTAGCAAAATGATCCCATCCACCATGAGTAAGCCAATCATTCCTAACGGAACCCTCATTGACAATCGCTACTTGATCCAAAAGTTGTTGGGTCAAGGTGGATTGGGGCGAACGTATTTGGCCTTCGACACGAGGCGCTTCAACGAAGCCTGCGTTTTAAAGGAATTTGCCCCCAGCGGCAGCGGCAAACACAGCATCCAAAAATCCAGGTCGCTATTCAAGCGCGAAGCTGAAATTTTATATCACATTCAGCATCCTCAGATTCCTGATTTCTTAGCCTGCTTTGAAGAAGCTGATCGCCTGTTCTTGGTACAGGAATATGTCAACGGGAAAACCTATTCTGACTTACTCAAGGCGCGCCGTAAGCAACATTCAGTTTTCTCTGAGCAAGAAGTTATCGACTGGCTTAACAATCTTCTAACTGTTTTAGATTACGTGCACCAGTGCAGTATCATTCACCGCGATATTTCGCCGGACAATATCATGCTGCCAGCAGACAGCCATCTCCCTGTCCTGATTGATTTTGGTGTGGGCAAGCAGATTGTCGAAGCGGCTCAGTTAACTAATAGCGGTGACGATGATACCGAAGAGATTTCGTATGTCGGGAAGATGTCGCTGGTGGGCAAGGTTGGCTATGCTCCTCATGAGCAGATTCGACTAGGCGTGTGTTCGCCGAGCAGTGATTTGTATGCGCTAGGGGTAACCGCCGTCGTCCTGCTGACGTGCAAAGATCCGTCCGCGCTGATGAACCAATACTCTTTGAAGTGGGAGTGGCGCACCTATGCGCAGGT
>JBAUIB010000343.1:0-1924 GCA_049680585.1 Phormidesmis sp. | reverse complement strand
TTTAACCATGCCAGTAGAGGCTTTCACTACTTCAACGATATCCTAGAAAATGGGCCGCATTCTCCTTGGCTCGACTGGTTTCAAGTGAAGAAATGGCCTCTATCTGCTTACGATGGTGACAAGCCTGCTAACTACGAAGGCTGGATCAACAACCGGGCGCTGCCAGAGTTTAACCACGACAACCCCCAGGCGCGCGAATTTATTATGCAGGTGGGCGAGTATTGGATTGATAAAGGCATTGACGGCTGGCGGCTAGATGTGCCCTTTGAAATTAAGTCAGAAGGCTTTTGGGCAGAGTTTCGCTCGCGGATTAAGGCGATTAATCCGGAGGCATATATTGTTGGAGAAGTCTGGACAGACGCTCGCGAGTGGCTAGCGGGCGATCAGTTTGATGGGGTAATGAACTATCTCTTTACCGGACCTGCGATCGCCTTTGCAGCGCAAGGCAATGTGATGATGCCCTTAGTCGAAACGGCAGACTACTATCCGTACCCAGCACTGGATGCAAAAGGCTATGCTGAAAAAATCGATGCGCTGCTCAACCTCTACCCTTGGGAAATCCAACAAACTCAGCTCAATCTTTTGTCTAGCCACGACGTCGCCCGCGTCTTGAGCGTAGTGGATAAAGATGAGACCAGTATGGAATTGGCCACCTTGCTGCTACTCACCTTTCCCGGTGCGCCCAGCATCTACTATGGCGACGAAGTGGGCCTTGCGGGCGGGCTCGATCCGGACTGTCGCCGCGCCTTCCCTGGCCAGGAAAACTGGAACCAGTCGCTACTGCAAACCCACAAGTCTTTGATTGCGCTGCGTCATGCGCATCCGGCGCTGCGGACAGGCACCTATCAAACGCTGGCGGCAGAGGGCCACTGCTATGTCTTTTCGAGACTGTTGGCCGATGAGATGGTGATCGTGGCAGTTAATGCAGGCGAACAATCTATTCAGGTCAGGCTAGCCGATATGGCTATGGAAAATGGCCAAGTGCTCTATGGCCACGGCAAAGTGGAGTGGCTGAGCAATTCTCTAGAAGAAAAATGCCGCACGGCCATGCTAGAAATTCCGGCGCGGTCCGGGCTCGTTCTCGGAACTTCATAACAGTTTGGTGTTTTAATCTAAAGAGAGGGTGCTGTTCAAAAATTTAGTTCTAATGATGATTGTGAATTATGCCGTCTACCCCTTATCGCAAGCTGTTTATTGCCGGATGCCCTCGCTCAGGCACAACCTGGGTAGACAAGCTGATTGCGAGCCATCCGGATGTGGTCGCGGTGCCGATAGAAAGCCACAATTATGAGCTGATTTATGAGCCCTTTGTCAAGCTGCCGACCTGGGATCTGCAGCGGCGGATGCAGTCTTGGAAAGGGATTATTCGGCGTTACGGGCCAAAGCCTTTACTCTTTGGGTTTGAGCCTGTTGACGCCTGGCGCGGCATTTTAAGAGACTACCAAATTCTCGATCACTACACTCATGGACTGCACGGCCTCGTAAGCTACGCAGAACTCAAAGCACTGGTTAAAAAGGTTCGTCGTCAGCCGCTTTGTGAGCCTGAGCGGGCAGAGCAGCTAATTGTGGAGATGCTGGATCTGTTCTTTGAAAAAAATGGCGGCGATCGCTCTAAAATGCTGTCGGAGAAAACGCCGCTCAACATCCGCTATGCAGATCGCCTGCTTCGTCTCTTTCCGGAGTCTCGCATGATCGAAGTTGTTCGAGATGGCCGGGATGTTTGTGTTTCTTACAACGCACTAGCAAAACGTCAACCTTGGGCGCGCATAGGCACAGACGGCGCGATTGGGCTGTGGAGAAGCTGTGTTCGGCATGGAAACAGATTCCGGTCTCAGCCAGAATTTGCGCAGAGAATGCAGCTCGTTCGATTTGAAGAGATGAAACAAGATCCAGAGGCAGGGCTACAGCAGATGTTTGACTTTGC
>JBAUIB010000342.1:0-4446 GCA_049680585.1 Phormidesmis sp. | reverse complement strand
CTTCTATTCAACGCAGACGCCAGACTGTGCCGTCGCCTCATTCAAGAGATTTTACCCGAGCTCCGTCTGCTCGATCCGGCCTGTGGCAGCGGCAATCTCTTAGTCGCGCTGCATCAGCGACTCACGGAGATCTTCAGCATTTTAACCGGCTATATTCAGCAAACTCAAGACACACAGCTCCAGATTTGGCGGGATGGGTTGGCCACTGATCCGGCAGCTGGTTCGACCGCGGGCTCAACAGAAACAGCCGCGTCAATACCGCCAAATCTCATTCAAAACTTACAAAAGCGCATTCTCAAGCACAACCTCTATGGCGTTGACCTTGCCGTCAGCGCTGCTGAAACCACTCGCTTTCAGCTACTGTTGCATATCGTCGCGACTGCTCAACACCCGCAGGACATAGAGCCCCTGGTCGATCTCGCGTTTAATATTAGGGATGGCAACAGCTTAATCGGCTTTATCACTGTTGATGAAGAACGATTTGATCAGGTGAATAAGGCCAGTGCCGGTAGCGTTTTGCAGGGCGATTTACTACAGCCTTTGGCGGCGAATGGGTATCAAAACATACTGACTGAGAAGAACCTAATTTTTGAACACTACAAGTCTCGCAATCAGCTACTTGCCAGGGCTCGAATCATTCCTGAATACGCTAGAACCGCTTTGCTCAGAGAAGAGATTTTCAATCTAGATACAGTGGCTCAAAATAAGCTCGACACTTTGCTACTCAGTCATATGAGCCAGCAGCTAGGCATTCAGTACAAGGCCGCGCAGCTCACTGATAAGCCGCAGCGGCGATCGCTCACCCTAGAAGACATTGATGTTTTGCAGCCCTTTCACTGGGGCTACCATTTCAATGCGATTATTAAAAAAGGAGGGTTTGATGTGGTGGTCTGTGCACCGCCTTGGGGAGCGTTTAAGCCGACGGCAGATGAGTTTTTGCAAACGTTCCAGGATTTGGCTGCGGCGAAAGGGGTGAGCGTGCGATCGCTCAAAACCTCTAAAGCTGCTCTGATCAAAGGCGATCCAGAAGTGACCCAAGCCTGGCTGTTTTATCAAGACCAGTACGCCTATGTCGCTGACTACTTTTATCGCAGTGAGCACTACGCTCACCAAAACCCAACTGACAATGGTAAGCTCATTCGCAATCAGCTCAAGCGAGAGCGACTGTTCGTAGAGCGCTGCTTCAACCTTTTAAGCCCGAACGGAATCGGCGCCCTCCTCTTGCCAGACAAACTCTTAGAAGATGAAAAAGCACGAACGTTAGCTCATTTCTTGCAGGCGCAGGCGAAGATCACTGAGCTAAACCGTGACGAACGGAACACAGCAATTGTCATTTGGGAGATGAAAGATGGAACGAAATCTACGAAAAGAGATATGTCGCTATGAAAAGAGATATGTCGCTAGGGCAGTACGTGTTTAGCGTAAGCCGTAGAGAACAACTTACGCTGGCTGAGCGTAGTCGAAGCCACAACCCAGTCGGACTACTCTTCGAGAAGAGCAAAGCTCTACGACTACGCTCAGCCCTCGGTAACCGTCTCAAAAGTTCTTCGCGTTATCGCAAAAAAACACCTAAGATATCGGCTTCAGCAGATTGTCAACTTGTGAAAATACACTTGCTTGATCGCCAGAATTGTCAAGAACATGGTCTGCCTGTCGGCACTTTTCTGCCAGGCTCATCTGGGCATCAATGCGAGCCTGTGCCTCGTTGGCTGAGAGCTGATTGCGAGCCATCAGACGTTCTTTTTGCTGAGCCGGATCGCAGGCAACGACCCAAATTTCAGTGACTAAATGGGTGAGATTGGCTTCGAACAACAGCGGAATAGAATATACCAGGGTTTGATCAGGCGCGAATGTATCGGTGAGCGCTTTAAATTTGTTGCGGATGAAGGGATGGATTTGTTGTTCTATCCAGATTTTCTCCTCGGCGTTGTGAAAGATGATTTGTCCGAGTTTGGCGCGGTTAAGTGTGCCATCTGTCAAGAGAATGTCAGTGCCGTAGCGATGAGCGATCGCCCCTAAAATTTCACTGCCTTTTGCCACTGCCTGCCGCGCGTAGACATCCGCATCCAATACCGGCAATCCATACCGGCTGGTGAGATACGCTGATACCGTGCTCTTGCCCGTCGCGATACCGCCTGTGAGGCCAATAATTCGCCGTTTTGGTGCTGAGAGCTGCATTGCTGAGACGCCTCCTGATAGATTTTTGTCGTACTGCTGCTATTCAGCTTCATCTTTTTGTCTAAAATCGTATTGTCTAAAATCGTATGCATAGCCATTCAACAGCGCTCAACCTTGTAGCGGAGTAGCTTGGAACACAACAGAAAATCGACAGCAAGGTCATTTTGTGAGCCGATCTAGGCTGTCGAGAATGAGGTCAAGCCCAAACTCAAACTTATGAAGGCCGTCATAGTCTCCTTGTATGACCTGTTTTGCCAGCTTATTGATATGAGGATATTCACTATCAGGAATTTGTGGCAGAAACTGTGCGGCTGCATCTGAATAGTCTGCGGGATCGAAAGGAAAGTTCAACTCTTGAAGTGTAAACCCGTAAATATGGCTGTCGAGGACATTTTGAACATGATCGGCCATTTCATAGGAAAAACCCGCTGCTTGCAGACACCCCAGGGTGGAATCAGTATATTGCAGCATGGCAGGGCCTACATTTACCCGCGATACCAGCGGCATGGTCGCCCAGGAATGGCGCAGCAGCACCTTGTGAGCGCTGATCGCGCGTCGTCGCATAGCCTCCTTCCAGTCAACACCGGGCTTTGGCACTTCTATTTCACTCACAATGCTATCGACTATGCCATCTATCACATCGTCTCTATTGGCAATGTGGTTGTACAGAGACATCGCCTTTACGCCCAGCGCCTGAGCAAGCTTTCGCATAGAGAGTGCCTCGAGTCCATTTTCATCGGCTAACCGGAGCGCCTGCTGCAGTATTCGTTCTCTACTTAAGGGAATGCGATCTGATTTTTTGGCAGTGTTTTTTGGGGTCATCCTTTTTTGACTGTGGTCATTTATGAACAGCCGACCACTCAGCCTAATTGCTAAGTTTTGTTGTCCTGCTTTGATTATTACATACGCTGTAAGTTTAATATAGACTTACAGCGTATGTATGCGCCGCAAGTCTTATTGTGGACGTGACGTTTTTTCGGACACAACTATTGTTTATTAGTGAGAAAAACGCTTTTCCTCTCCAAAAAACTAGAGAACCCTATCGGTACGACTTGGACTCTCATCCATAAGTACAACCGCTTAATCAGAGAAAAGAGTGTCGGGACTGATCCCAACGCTATTTTCTCTGTCCTTTAATAAAATGGACCACCCAAAAAAGGAGTATGAATATGAGCTCACAAAAAGTACCACAAAGGGCGTTGGAAGACATCAAGCTCAATGTAAAACTGAAGCTCGCCGCCCTTTGGGCAAGCTTTATGTTTCTGTACATCTATGTTGATTATTTTGCCTTCTATAAGCCAGGGTTTATAGAAAACGTAATAGCAGGAAAGGTGTGGCAATTTCAAATTACTCAAGCGTTTCTATTGGGAGCACTAGTTTCAGTGACGATTCCGGCGCTAATGATTTTCCTCTCTGGTGCCTTGCCAGCTAAAGTAAATCGCTGGACAAACATAATCGTGGCTGCGGTTTATATTCCTTACACATTATTTAATTTGGTAGGAGAGGCTTTGAATTTCATGAGATTTGGTGCTGTTGTAGAAGTCGTTCTTCTACTACTAGTTATTTGGTATGCATGGAAGTGGCCTAAACAAAAAAGACCTGTTGTGAAATAAGTCGCTAAGTATAGTGGAAATCTCTGTGACCTTGTTACGGCCTCTGTGTTCTTATACTGCTTTTTTGCCACTGCTGAGATTGTCTGGATGTTGGCTATTTTGTGGTTTGGATGGAAAAAGGGTTGGCATGAACTGTGTTTCATCAAAACACAGTTCATGCGGCTTGCGTAATGGCAGTTATTACAGTTTACGTTAGGTTTGTTGGAGGATGATTTGATGAAGGCGATCGCACAAGAAAAATACGGTTCACCAGACGTATTGAGCGTAACAGAAGTAGACCGGCCCGCAGTTCAAAAAGATACGGTGCTGGTACGGGTTCATGCCGCATCGGTTAACGCGGGCGACTGGCACTTGATGAGGGGCTCGCCCTTTTTCATTCGGCTAATGCTCGGCGGGCTGCTGAAGCCAAAATTTAAGACGATTGGGTTCGATATCGCCGGTACGGTAGAAGCTGTCGGCAAAGATGTCATAGACTTTCAGGCGGGGGATGAAGTCTTTGGCGATATATCAGACTGTGGCTTTGGTGCCTTTGCCGAATATGTGGTTGCCACAGAAGACGCTTTGAGCCTGAAGCCCAACAATCTCACTTTTGAAGAAGCGGCGGCGGTTCCGGGTGCGGCAATGACCGCTTTGCAGGCGCTGCGCGATGTGGGCA
>JBAUIB010000341.1:0-1584 GCA_049680585.1 Phormidesmis sp. | reverse complement strand
GTCTATGCCTTGATGCGTGTGGCCAGCGGGTGCCTCTATTGTGCGCTTCTATTCGCAGAATCCCTGCCTGTCAACTGTTACAATCGCTACCGAATGCTCAATGCTTTTAACGGCGATCGCTCACCCTCTTTCTCAGTCTGCGGCTCCACACCTGCCATTTCCAAAATCTGCGGAATCAGATCTTCGCGCCGGACGGCCATCATGTGCACGCCCTGGCAAAGCTGATGGGCACATTTGACCTGCTCTGCGGCGATCTTGATGCCCTCTTGCAGCGGCTCTTCGGCGGCATCTAGTCGATTAATAATGTGATCAGGGATAGTGACGCCAGGGACACAGCGATTGATAAAGGCGGCGTTTTTAGCGGATTTGAGTAAAAAGATACCGGCGAGGATGGGGCGATCGCACCCCGCCGCAATTTGGTCCATAAATGTCTCTAGCCGGTCAAAATCTGAGATCAGCTGGCTCTGGAAAAACTGCGCCCCCGCTTCCAGCTTTCGCTCAAATCGGCGCTGCAAACCCGACCAGCTCTGCGACTGCGGATCGACCGCCGCTCCCGGAAAAATGTCCAAGCTGCCATCGTTCATAGGCTTGTCGTGGTAGTCAGTGCCGCTGTTAAGCTGACGAATCAGCCGCAGCAGCCGAATCGACTCTAGCTCGTGAACGGCCTTTGACTTGGCGTGATCGCCCGCCTTAATCGGATCGCCTGTGAGCGCGAGCACGTTGCGAATGCCCAGTGCGTGAGCGCCCATCAGATCGGCCTGGAGGGCAATGGCATTGCGATCGCGCCCCGTCATCTGACAAACTGGCTCAATCCCCGCCTGACGAAGCAGCACCGAACAGGCCAGCGCCGACATCCGTAGCACGGCGCGACTGCCATCTGTGACATTCACCGCATGCACCCAATCTTTGAGATGCCCAGCCATTTCTAGCATGTGGCTAGGGTTGCCCCCCTTCGGCGGCATCACCTCAGCAGTGACCACAAATTCACCCGCGCGAACAGCCGAGCGCAGACGATCCTGGCTAGGATAAACACCCTCAGAGGGGCGTGAGGGCAAGCCAGCAGATCGTCCGTTCGCAACCGCGTTCACAGCATTCATAGATAAGCTAATCGTTTTATATTGGGCTTATCTTACCTAGTTTCCCTGACAAAAGGCGGACAAAAGCGGCCTCTGCTATGACTGAAATCGGTCATATTCTATGAGTCTGGCTCAGCCGCCCAGAGTCAGGTTCGACTAGCTGACGGGCTTCAGCTCGATGAAATTCTCACTCGCTTGGTCAATATCGCCGTTACCTCGTTGGATCTGCCAGTAGAAATTGGCTGACTCCAGTCGTTGGGTTCGGCGTAGCCTAGCTTATGCAGGTGGCGAATGGTAGAACGCACCGCTGGCAAAGAGCCGAACAGCATATGGCGCACGGGTTCAGCATGAGTGCGATCGCTGTTGCCGTTACCCTCTGGTGGTAAGGAACAGAATGCCGCCCCAGGACTGCCAACAGAATTATCAGCAGAGTTTCCAACAGAATTTGTGGACGCTTGAGCGCCCGCAACGCAAGAGATAAACATGAGATCTGGTCTCCAGGTATGAG
>JBAUIB010000340.1:0-3294 GCA_049680585.1 Phormidesmis sp. | reverse complement strand
GCCTACTGCGCCGAAAAAGACTTGGCTAGCTATGCCCGCTACCGGCAGTTTCCGTTGATTCCCTGCACTTTGTGTGGCTCTCAGGCAAATTTGCAGCGCGCTACGATCAAACAAATGCTGCATGACTGGGAAAAGCAGTGGCCAGGACGCACTGAAACACTATTCCGCAGTTTGCAAAATGTGGCTCCCTCGCAGCTAGCTGATGCGAGTCTGTTTGACTTCGCGGCGCTAGAAGCAGCTCGACAAATGCCGGAAAATAGGTCAGAAGGCCAGCGGGAAGACAACCGGAAAGCCAAGTGGGAAGAGCGATCAGACAGTGAGTTAGTTGTAGACCCTTTAAAATTCGATGCGATACTCTAGCTTGAATTCAGTCTCGTCTAGGTTGGAAGCGCCGCGCAAATCGAGATCATCCGTAAAGCGGTACTGTAGACCGAGCTGAGGCGGGTTGCTGCTATTGAGAATTTCAAAAATGCTGACTCCAAAACGACTGCTAATGTCAGCCGTGGCCTCCACCCCAATGCCGATGCCTACCGAACTGTCATCAGCGGTATCTGTGGTCGGAAATACGCTGAAAGATCTCAGTCCAACTGCATCGGCAATGCGATCGCCAAAGCTAGCCAAGCTGCCCCCACCGATAAAGCCAGCCACCTGCGTCAGCGAAGCGCCCGTCACCCCTGAAAATACATTGCTGCCCACTAGGGCTAATAGCTCTCCCTGCTCACGCGGCGGACTACTGGTCAGCGAGAGGCGATCGCTCAATTCACTCGCAGGGCCCTGTGCCACCGCCTCCACGCTGATGTATTGCACATCCCCAATCGTCTCCACCTGACTTTCATTCACATCAGCCGTAGCAAATCCCCCAGCCGCAGGCGGTGCAGGCGTGACATCGGCTTCTTGCACCCTGGCTCGCATCACCACATCTACCACCGGATCTAGGCCATTTTCAGGCGTAAATGTCGCGGTGTTAGGGGCGTTGCGATCCAGTCGGAACTGCGTTGAGAACAGGTTAATCCAGCCTGACTTGAGCGCAATCGTGCCAGCCGGTTGCAGATCGCTTAGTGGGCCATTGACGGTGATATCGCCTAGGGCAGTGATGTTGTAAAAGGGCTGACCGGTGATAGTGAGGCGATCGCCAAAGGCCAGCGCGAAGTTTTGAAGCGTCACTCTTTCTAAAATACCCGGTGTTTTTTCCTTCGGCTGCGGTGCCAGCGGATCGATTTCCAAATACTCAGCCCGATAAGGACTGATCTCTTCGACTTCTGCTGTCGTCGGTAGATTGAGAGAGCCCGCCTGAGCCAGCAGCCGATTGGCCTCAATTCGACCATCATCAATTTCAACCGCGCCGCTGATGGTTGGCGCCAACACCGCACCCATCACCAGCACCCGTCCCTCAATCGTTGCCCGTAGCAGGTCGCTATAATCAACCGGCAGATTTTCGAGCGCAACCACTAAGCCGCCATTGTTTTGATCAATATTAGTGGGCAAATCAGCAGGAATAGTCTGAGGCGGCTGCACTTGCTTTACTTGAGAGAGTTGAAATGCTTCCCCCAAAATTGATTCACCAGACGGTAGCAGCGGCAGTCCGCCCGCCACGGCGATACTTCCCTCCCCTACTGTGGCTCGCAATTGTTGAATATCAACTTGCTCTAGATTAAAGCGAACCTCTCCATTAATGCTCGTCAGCGGATCGCGCAAAAGTGGACTGCTAATTGCCCCCTCTCGAAAACTGGCTCGACCTGCCACAACAGGCTGTGCCAAGGTGCCGCTCACCTGCGTCAACACCTCACCCTGGCCACTTTGCCAAAGCACCTGACCATCTGTTAGCGCATTGATCACTTCAAAGTTGTCATTGGGCACCACGGCGTTTATCGCGATCTGCTCAGTGGTAGGTTGCACCGTCATAAAGGCCAGAGCATAGGGAACTCTTCCCTCTATTGTGATCGGGCTGTCAGTCAAAGAGACGGCCACCTCGCTCTCCAGGTTAAAAATGGCATTGCGATAGTTAAAGTCTGCCTCTACTTGTTCTAGCGAATAGCCATTGACCTGCGTATCTACAACAACCGCCTCACCGTCAACAATCGGGTTCGCCAAACTGCCGCCAAACGTCGTCACCAAGTTCAGATCGCCTTCCACCCTAGCCGGTAAAGGATAAATCAGCTCAGCGAGTTCTACGGGTAAGTTGTTGATCGTCAGCTCTCCGTTCAGCTGATTCAAATTGCCGCCGCCAGAAAGTGCAATCTCCGTCTCCCCTGCATTGATAAAAGCGGTGTCAATGTCCAGGCTCATTTGCTCGACTTCCCCTCGCAGCGCAAATTCATTCGGCGGTGTGTCTGCACCCCACTGCCAGCTATCTCCTTGAATATCAAAATCAGCCGTCGCGTCGGCCAAAGCCAGAGAGCTGCCAGCGACTTCAACAACGCCTGAAAATTCTCCCGTTAATTCTTCTAAAGACGCTAGCACGCGCTCTGATGGCTCACTGTCTACTTCGGGATGCGCTTCTAAAAAAGCCACAAAGCTTTCCAACTTTCCTAATAAAGTGGCGGCTTGAGGCACGCCCGCAGGCACCGTTGCCAAATCAGCCGCCGAGCCTAACAGCGTTGGCGGCACGCCCACACCAAAGGCGCTCAGATCAATCTTTTCGATAATCGGCACCAGATCTTCAATCCGGCCTTCGGCAATGGTCAGCGCTCCTTCGTACTGAATGCCGGAGCCAATGTCGGAGCCAATGTCGGACGCGAGATTGGCGCTGCCTGTCAGCAGATAGCGGCTGTCGTCAAACAACAACTCTCCCTGCTTGAGCGTAGCGGTGTTGTTGGCATAGGCAAAGCTAGCTGTTAGCTGCTCGGCATCCACTGGCGATAGCGTCGGCTGCGTGATGCTCAATGTGCCCTCAGCAACAGGATTAGAAAAATTGGCAAGATCCACATCTACACTCGCTTCTAGCAGCCCCCCCACCCTGCCAAAGCCATATTTGAGCGCGGGCTGAAGGTCCAATCTCTCTAGCGGCAATTGCACAACATCGGCATGGATCTGACTGCCTTCGCCATAGCCGTTTGCTACAAAGTCTTGATTGCGCACTTCAAAAGATTTTGGCCAAAAGGGCAGCGGAGCCTGCGCAGACTCAGCCGCCACTAGCTGAAGCCGATCTGTCTGTCCTCGCAAATCTATCCGTCCCCCGTCTGCTAGCGAAAAAGCAACCGGGCCGACCAATGGCTCAAACAATAGCTGGTTGACCGCGAGCCCGTCTAATCTGGCCTGACCGTCTAGCTGAGGATTTTCTAATGTTCCAAAGAG
>JBAUIB010000339.1:0-21896 GCA_049680585.1 Phormidesmis sp. | reverse complement strand
GGCCCTCGTTGTCTTCAAGCAGTGCTTGGGCAAACCCCTGCATCGCGCGAAGCGGCGCTCGCAAATCGTGAGAGACGGTGTAGGTAAATGCCTTTAGTTCTGCGTTAGCATCTTCTAGCTGACGGGTCCGCTGGACAACTCGCTGCTCTAGGTCACGGTTGAGATCGCTGATTTTTTGCTCGAACTGATGGCGCTCAATGCTAGTACTTAAGATATTCGCGATAGACTGGACAAAATCGACGTCTGTTTCAGAAAACTGCTGCTGTCGCTGTGAATGAACGCCTAAGACCCCAAAGGGTTCATTTTCCTGGCGGTAGAGGATGACACTGATGCCGCTGACAACGCGATGGTCCGCTAATAGCTGAGGGCCTTGAAAGCGAATTTCGCTACGCAAATCTTGGACAACGACAGGGCGCTGAGCCTGCAATGTATAGCCCGCTTGCGATCGCACATTGTTCTCAACACTGGCATGCCCCACGATGCCAGGTAACCAGCCAAGACCTTCTACAAGCTTGAGAGACAGCCGATCTTCTGAAAGCTCTAAAACCTTGCAATAGTCAATATCTAGAACCTGATACAGCATAGACACTGCCAGCTTGAACAAATCAGGCGAATTACTGATTTTCAGTGCCTGCTGCCCCAGTCGTGAGATAACCGCTTGCTGAGCCAGCTTTTCGGTCAGCGCTAGCTGAGTTTCTTTCAGATCGGTAATATCTGCAGCCATTGACATCACCAACCGCCGGCCATCGGCGATTTGTCCTAGCGGCGATGAGCTAAATTGCCAAATGCGCTGCGTACCATCTTCAGCGCGAATCTCAAATTCACCTTCTTCTACAGTTCGATCTAGCGCAAACAACTGGTTGATATGGTTCAATACGACTGCCTGTTGCGTGCCGTAAGCCTTTTGCGTCCAGGCTTCTATAGTGGGAATATCATCAGCGCCATAGCCGCTTAGACGAGTCCAACCCTCACTCACATGCATCACCTCGCCATCTTCCGCATAAATCAAAATGGGGAAAGGCGCATTCATAATGGCCTGTCGAAACCGCTGTTCGCTTGCTCTAAAGTTAGTTTCAGCGCGTTTGCGATCATTAATGTCTTCTATGACCGAAATAAAATATTTAGGGGCGCCAGAAGGCTTTCGAACCAGCGAAACTGACAAATTAATCCAGATCGCTTCTCCTGTTTTGCGGTAGTAGCGCTTCTCCATTGCATAGGTTTTGCGATCACCTGCCAGCATCTGCTCCACATAGGCCAAATCTATCTCCAAATCATCCGGGTGAGTAATCTCTTGAAACGTTTTTTGGGCTAGCTCGGCTGAGGTGTAGCCGATAATGTCACACAGTTTTTGGTTTACCCGCAGCCATTGTCCTTGTAGTCCTACCAGCGCAATTCCGACCGCTGCCTGCTCAAACGTCGCCCGAAACCGCTGTTTACTCTCCTTTAAAGCTTCCCCAACCGTCTGATTCTCGGTGGGTAAAATATCTAGCGGCATAGATGGCTCAGCACTTGTCCCATCCATTCTCTGCTGTGGGTTCAAATTAGCTGGCGGCATGATCGGGTCCATAGGCAATGTGTTTCCCTATGGTAAAGCGCTGCTCTATTTCTCAGCACAGTCGCTTAAAAAGAAATATCGGGCTAGACATAAATAGCCGGACTAATGCAATAGAAAAGGTACAAAAAAAGCAGAAAGCTAGAGTTGCTAGCCTTCTGCCTTATATCGAGAGATGACCTTTAAACAGTCTCTCTACTCTATTGCAGCTCTATTGCTACTTAACCGTGACCTTAGCGCCCGCATCTTCCAATGTCTTCTTGGCTTCGTCAGCAGCATCCTTGGGTACGCCTTCTTTGACGGTAATCGGTGCAGACTCTACCATTGTCTTCGCTTCTTTCAAGCCCAGACCTGTCATGGTCCGAACCGCTTTCAGTACCGCAATTTTCTTATCGCCAGGGAATTCGTCTAGGACCACATCGAATTCGGTCTTTTCTTCGACTTCTTCTTCCGCAGCAACGCCACCAGCGGCCATCATGACGCCGCCAACAGGGGCCGCAGCACTTACACCAAAGGCTTCTTCAATCTGGGAAACCAGCTCAGAAGCTTCTAGCAAAGATAGTGTTTTCAGCTTTTCCAAAATTTCGTCAGTTGCAGCAGACATGTGTATTTCTCCTTGAATTTGGTTGATTTAGATGATTTGACTTCGGCTACGCTCAGTCAATGGGTTGGCTTTATTGTTTCAAATAGCAACAGCTTTTAGGCTAAAAGCCTGGGAGCTGAACGTAGCCGTTCGCAAAGCGTCTCCGAAGGGAGAAAGCTACTCTTCCCCTTTCTCCGCATATGCTTTGATGCCACGGCCAATCGAAGCGGGAACTTCTTTGATGCCCAGGGCCACTTTGGTTGCCACAGCGTTGATGGCGATCGCAATTTTCGCGTATAGCTCATCTTTCGTGGGCAGATCAGCGAGCGCTTCAGCATCTTTCTGGCTCAGTAGCTTGCCTTCTAGCACACCGCCTTTAAGCTCAGTTTTCTTGGTATCTTTCTGGAACTTCTTGTAGGCTTTGATTGCCCCGCCAATGTCTTCCTGGGTGAGCAATACTGCAGAGGTTCCGCTGAGTAAAGACTCTAGCTCTTGCCATTGCGCCTGCTCAGCGATCGCTCGCTTGAGCAATGTGTTCTTCGAAATTTTACAAACCGTTCCAGACTCGCGCAGGCGATCGCGCAAATCCCCGATCTGACCGACAGAGAGCCCCTGATAGTCAATCACAAAGGCAGACTCTGATTGATCTAAAAGCACCTGCAGCTCAGCGACGAGCTCCTTTTTGTTCTCTAACGTTCTTCCCATTCCATTTCACCTCCTTTTTGCTTAGATTTTTTGCCCTAGCCAGCTAGGTATAGCGAGCCTAGGCAGGTCTTTACGCCTATTTTTTCAGCCACCAAAAAGCCTCGATCCAACCGGCCAGATCGAGGCAAACGTATCGAAGTTTTACTGATGCCAGCTTAAAACTGACAGGGCAAATAACCTTCTAACGCAACCTCGGCAGGAAATTAAGCAGTCCAGGAAAATCCTGTGACGACACCTGCTGTCTTTGGCAGCACTATTCAATTGTGAGATTGAATCATATTAAGCGCTAAGGTTACGAATTGCGATCATTCCAGACTGTTTATCCAGGTTGCTTACCTAGATTGCTGACCTAGACAGTCTGCCTAAATCGCAAGCCAGACTATCACGAGCCAGACTATCACGAGCCAGACTACTCGCCTGCTTTGAGCTCATCCATCTTCAAATCGCGCAGAGCCTGCACGTCAATTGAGATAGAAGGCCCCATCGTTGATGAGACAGAAACCGTTCGCCAGAAGCGACCTTTTGCACCCGACGGGCGGTTGCGATCAATCGTCTCTTGCAGCGCTTTCAGATTCTCTAGCAAGTCTTCGTCTGGAAAATCAGCCTTACCAAACATAACATGGACAATGCCTGTTCTGTCCGCTCTAAATTCAAGTTTTCCGGCTTTAAATGCCTGAATCGCCTCTGCCAGTTCAAACGTCACGGTACCGCCTTTAGGCGAAGGCATCAGGCCACGAGGGCCAAGCACCCGGCCCAGCTTCGCGACTTTGGGCATCATGTCTGGGGTGGCAACCAACACATCAAAGTCCATCATCCCCTTGCTAATGTCGTCAATCAGCTCCTCTGAGCCTGACAAATCAGCGCCCGCGTCAGTGGCTTCAGTCACCTTTTCACCCCGCGCGATGACCGCCACTCGGACATCTTGGCCGGTGCCTTTGGGCAGCGCCACGGTTGTTCTGATCTGCTGATCGGTGTACTTAGGATCGATGCCTAGGCGAATGTGAGCTTCTGCGGTTTCAGTGAACTTTGCGGTGGCTGTTTCTTTGAGTAGGGCGATCGCTTCTACGGGCTGATAGTCCTTGTCGCTATCAACTTTTTCATACAGCGCTTTCATGCGCTTAGACAGTTTAGTAGCCATTGTTCTCTCCTAGGGTCAGTAACGAAGCGCTGGCCTCTCCCCTAAATAATGTTTTCGTTTACTTGACTTCAACGCCCATATTACGGGCAGTGCCTTCAATGATGTTCATTGCCATCTCAATGTCATTCGCATTGAGATCAGGCATCTTAGTTTCAGCAATTTCCTTAAGCTGAGCGCGGGTAATCGAGCCCACCTTGTCAACTTTAGGATTACCAGATCCCTTCTCAATGTTTGCAGCCTTTTTGATCAAAACGGACGCGGGCGGCGTCTTGAGGATAAAGGTAAAACTTCTGTCTTCAAAAACAGAAATTTCAACCGGAACGATCAAGCCTGCTTTTTCAGCGGTTCTAGCGTTGTAATCTTTACAGAACGCCATAATGTTGACACCGTGCTGACCCAACGCCGGGCCAATCGGTGGAGCAGGGTTCGCCTTGCCAGCCGGAATCGCCAGCTTAATGAGCGCAACTACCTTCTTTGCCATTGATTAACTCTTACTAACTGAACTTTTGTGAAAACCGGGCTACTCTTCGAGAAGGGCAAAGCCCTACGACTCCGCTCAGCCCTCGGCCGCTGTCCGACACAACTGAGATCTCAAGCAAGGCCAAACCTGATGAGCCAACCGGGTGGCTGAGCGTAGTCGAAGCCACATCAACTCTCTTTCTTAACTTGATTAAACTCAAGCTCAACCGGGGTGTCGCGACCAAAAATCGAAAGCAGGGCTTTAAGCTTGCTGCGCTCGGGGCTCACTTCAATCACTTCACCTTCAAAGTCCTTAAACGGCCCAGAGAGAACAGTGATCTTATCACCTGCGGCCATGTCAATTTTGACAACGGGCGCTTGTTCTTGAGTCTGCTTAAAGATGCGCTTGACTTCACCTGGGCTCAGCGGCATCGGTTTTACATGCCCGCGGCCACGACCTTGGGCCCGTCGCTGCTCAGCCCCCACAAAGTTAATCACGTGAGGGGTATTTTTTACAACTTGCCAAGCGTCATCATCTAGGAGCATGCGGATCAGTACGTACCCCGGAAAAACCTTTTCATCAATGCTGTGACGCGAGCCATCTTTACGCATCTTGACCGCCGGGGTCTGAGGAATCTCGACTTCTAAGATAGCCGCCGACAAATCAAACGTTTTTACGCGCTGCTCAAGCGTTAGCTTGACCTTTTTCTCACAGCCTGAAGCCACCTGCACCGCGTACCAGCGAGCCCTTTCCTTACGGGCTGGCTGCGCGTTTTCTTGCTCCTCCGCTGAGAAGTCCGCTTCGTCTGTGCCTATTGAGGACTCGTCGTAATTAGAATCGTCGGATGCGTAAACCATAGGAGTAAAAAGCAGAAATTCAAAAAGCAGGCGCTAGCTAGCGCAATGATCGCAAAACTATCAACTCAAGACCACACTTAAGCTCAGGCAGCTAGAAAATCTGCCTAGATGCCCAGCCAAACAGCTTATCTACTAAATAAATGAGTGTAGCTGAGAGCCCGACCATCAAAATAACCGCGGCAGATTCACTAATCAGCTGCTGACGGGTGGGCCAAATCACCTTAGCGAGCTCTTCGCGGGTGCCTTGGGCAAACTCACCTGCTTTAAAGCTGTCTGAATCAGACGAAGCAACCGCCTTTGAATCCGGTTTTTGCGCTGGCTTTTGGGGGGCTTTGCCAGCTTGTTTAGCATTTTTTTTGGCCACTGGTAATGATTCCTCGCCCGATTCAAATGAATGTTCAACTGCCTGGAGCTAACTGCTTGAGCCTCAATCGTCTTTCGCTCAGTTGTCTCTCGCTCAATCGGCTTCACCTACCCCTACTTTGCTCGCCTGCGGGTATAGACAGTAAACCTGCCCGAAGGATAAACCACTGTCGCTAAAGTTAGCGCACTGGACACTTCCGGGCAGAGTTTTCAGTCATACCGTGTGATCATCATGCGATCACCCAGTGATCACTTTTCGATCCACTTTGCGAACTAAGAGCACGCCCTGAGGGACTCGAACCCCCGACATTCGGTTTTGGAGACCGACGTTCTACCAACTGAACTAAGGACGCATATGTCATCGCCATAGCAGCTATGGGTTTTGCCACTATAGCGTAGCATCTACAACGAGCGATCAAACCGCTGCTTGAGGCGAGTTGCCTTACCAATGCGATCGCGTAAGTAATACAGCTTGGCCCGGCGAGCCTTGCCTCGGCGAATGATCTTAATACTAGCAACCCTTGGCGCGTGCAGTAAAAATACTCGCTCTACGCCAACCCCTTGAAATACACGTCGCACTGTGATGGTCTCATTGATTCCACCATTGCGCATTGCAATCACGGTGCCTTCATAGGGCTGGACGCGCTCTTTACCACCCTCGATAATTCGCACACCGACGCGAATCGTATCCCCAACATAGATCTTTGGAAGATCATCTTTAATTTGCTCCGCTTCAATCGAGCGGATAATTGCTTCAGCGTTCATTACAGCCTTCAAAAAGCGCACAGTCTCTAATGATAAGGCAATAGCGAGGGAATGGGAAGAAGTTTTCTTTTTAGATTTGTTAGCTTAGCGATTCTGGTTTGGCGATCTGCTGCGGCCTTTTTGCTTACCGTTGGCCGCTAGAATAGAGAGCACCCCTGCAGACTCTGCTGCCTTTCCTCATAACCGCTATTTAACTGTCATGAATTTTCTGACTGACTTGCTGCCGACTCTCTCCTTTCCGCCTGCGCTGAACGTAAAGGCCGGTAGGCGCATTGAGCTGAAGTCGCAGTCAGAAATTGAGACGATGCGCGCAGCGTCTAAAATTGTGGCAACGGTGCTCAAAGAAATTGGCGACATCACCGAAGCGGGGATGACCACGGCGGATCTAGATGATCACGCTGAAAGGCGGATTCGAGAAATGGGGGCAACGCCTAGTTTTAAGGGCTATCACGGGTTTCCGGCGTCTATCTGTGCAAGCGTTAATAACGAGGTGGTGCATGGCATTCCGCGCAAGCGCAAAGTGATTAAAGCGGGAGATGTGGTGAAGATTGATACGGGCGCGTATTATGAAGGCTTTCATGGGGATTCTTGCATCACCATTGCAGTGGGCAAGGTAAAGCCCGCCGCGCAGCGCCTGATCGAGGCGGCTGAAGAGGCTTTGCATGCGGGTATTGAGCAGGTCAAACCCGGCAACACGCTACTGGATATTGCCGGAGCGATTGAGGACTCGATTAAGGCCAATCGGTTCACGGTCGTTGAAGACTTTACAGGTCACGGGGTCGGGCGTAATCTGCATGAGGAGCCGGCTGTCTTTAACTTTCGCACCAAGCGCGCGCCGAATGTGGCGCTCAAGCCTGGGATGACGCTGGCGATTGAGCCGATTTTGAATGCGGGCACGAAGCATACCCGGACGCTGAGCGATCGCTGGACAGTCGTCACCCTAGATAGATCGCTGTCGGCCCAATGGGAGCACACCGTGCTAGTGACCGAATCAGGCTACGAAATTTTGACAGATCGCAGCAAGGTTTAAAGATCTGGGGTTAACGATTCAGCCAGTCTGTCAGTTTTTCTCTATCAGTTTTGACAGGCTCACACAGTCTTCTTCGGCGTAGTCAACTGCGAATTCTATGGTGTAAGCCTTAGATTCGCGGTTAGCCGGAAACGCGTCGTAATCGGCGACAGTCGCTAGAATCTCATTGTTCAAAGCCGGATAGCCAGTGCTGCGAAGCAGCGCAGGAGCACCGAGAAGGTCGCCTTGGCCGTCAAACGCGATGCCGACTTCTGCACTGTTCGGCACAGGGTCTAAGCAGGCGGTGAAGGCTCGTCGATTGGCTTGTTTGGAGTCTTCAATTGGATACTGTAGCTGGGCGAGACCAGCAGCGCCTTCGGGATCAAGGCTGCCAGCAAATTCAACGCTCCCTGAAGGGCTGAGGTCACTTTGCCAGGCTTTTAAGTTGCGATCTGCATCGGCGGGTTCAGTATTGCGCGCTGAGTAAGTCAGCTCTTCTAGCAAGTTGTTCTGTAGCGACTTGAGGGCGTCTGAAACAGCCCCTTTTGCGGTTGCAATGAGGTTAGTCACAGGGTTTTGCGCTGCGCCGTTGCTGGCGGTAGGCGGGCTAGCGCTGGCTGAAGAATCGTCTATGGCGGGCGCTGAGGCAGTTAGATCAGGGAGATTTGGTCCGGCGGACTGGCTGGCGGACTGGCTAGCTGGTGGACTAGCTGGCGATGCAGCAGATTGGGCGTTTGGCTGTGTACTCGATTGGGGCGGGGTGGGGCGGGGTGCTGGAGGGGCGGCTGGCGCTGAGGGAGCGATCACCGGACGAGAAACCGCATATGATCGACTCGCCGTTGAACTTGTTGCTGAACCAGCGATGCTCGGTTTGCCAGCAGCGGGAACAGTCCTTCGAGAGACATTGAGGTCCGGCACTGGTAATGAACCGGATGGGACTATTAACGAATCTTTGTTCGCAGATGGTTTGCCGCCGGACAGTTCACCGGCTAGTGGCTCATCTGTAGACGGTTGATCGGTTGGCAGATCGCTGAGCTCCACATCTTCTTCTGTGCTCGCCGATTCAGCGTCGCCACCAGTCGGAATAAACAGCAGCAGGCCATGCAGCCCCAAGGCTACCAAAAACATAGGATAGATAAATTTAGCAACCTTCATAGGAAAATCGTACCGGGGGCGTTGTCAGAACTCTTTATACCTAAGGCCAGCATAGCGAAAGGCCAGTATAGCGAGAGGCCAGCATAGCGAACATGTGGCTGTCACTGGGGCGCTGCCTGAGCGAGCGGATTACTCTGCCAAATCACCAGCAGAGAAGAGCCTGACAGGCGAGCCAAACTAATATACATAAAGGGCTCACCTGCAGCGGTTACCAGCTCATAGAGCACCTCACCGCCATAGTCGCCTAGCTGATTAAAAACAATTCCACTCGCGGTGTAGTTCGCTTTGAGCTCGGCTAAAACAGCATCTGGGCTCTTATCCATCCATCTAGCAGAGCGTGCACCCGCAGCGGGTACCTCTCCGTCGATAAAGTAGCCAGCATTCTCGGGTCGATGAAAAAACTTCGCGGGGGGGAGCCCTTGCGTATCGGTGTAGTCTTGCAGGTTCAGCGCACCTAGGTTGTCAATAAATAGGGTCTGGTCTTGGCCAGGATCATAAGCTGGCGGCACCGGATCTGCGGCAGGCGCGGCGGCTGGATTGGCCGCTGGTTGAGTTGGACTAGCAGCTGGGTTAGTAGCGGCAGGCGCTGGTAGCGGTGTCTGGCTAACAGATGGGGGAACAGCGGCTGAGGGGGGTGCGGGTGCAGGTGGCGCATTGGGAGGGGCTGGCGGCGGGGTTGACGGCAAGGACTCTCCTGGGGGAGGGGGGGTGCTCGAAATATCCGCTAGGTTCAAAATGTCGACAGCGATCGCCTCGGGCTCCGCCTCTTCAGAGGCTAGCTCGGCAGCAGACGGCATACTAGGATCAAACGGTATAATCAGCAGCAGAGCGTGCAGACCGACTGCCAGCCAGGTCAGCGGATGGTATAACAACTTTTTCCAGACAGCACTATGAGAGCCATCTTGAGCGGAAGAAATCATAGCTTAGAAAACAGTCTAGAGAACGCGGATTGAAATTAGAAAAAATTTGAGAAAACAGATGCCGTAAAGCTCAGCTCACAGCGCTAGGCATATAGCGTTACCCGGATGCATTCGGGTAACGCGAGTCACTTGGCCTGTTGTTCTGCAAGGCTTCCAACAGAACAATCGTATTCAAGCCAGGTGAGAAACGCTATAGTAGGCCAAACCAAAGCGCTAAACACAAAGCGCTAAACACAAAGCATTAGACACAGAACGCTAAACACGCAAAAACCCTCAGGACTCACCGCATTGCTGCACAAGTGACGGTAAGTCCCAAGGTGGTATGAAATTCAATGCATACTGAAAGGTCTTCGAGAAAAACTGAAGAGAGGCTGTAGGCTGCGTGAGCGTTTAGAGTATGCGCATCAAACAACTAGAGACTGTCGAGGGATTCTTCATAGCTCTCTGCGGGCAGCGCTACATAGCCGACCTCAGGCACGATAGTTTCAGCATTACTGAGGTAGTACTCAACAAATGCGTTCACGGCAGGGCGCTCAGCCAGTGCTTCGGTATTGACATAGATGAAGATCTCGCGGGCGAGGGGCTTGTATTCTGTGATGGTCTCAGGAGAAGGAATCACGGGAATACCACCCGTGTCTTCACTAGAAACACCTAGCGCCTTCAGGCTATCTTGGTTCTCTAGGTAATAAGACATGCCGAAGTAGCCCAAGGCATTTTGGTCGCGAGAAACACCCAGTACTAGGACGTTGTCGTCCTCGCTAGCGGTATAGTCGCCTCGGCTAGCACCCTCTTCACCCACGATTTCATCAGTGAAGTAGTCGAACGTGCCCGAATCTGTGCCTGGACCAAAGAGATTGATCGGAGCATCTGGATAGTCAGGATTGATCTGATTCCAGCTAGTGATCGTACCTTCTGCTGCGGGCTCCCACAGCATTTTGAGCTCCTCGACTGTCAAATCAGTGGCCCAGTTGTTCTCAGGGTTCACCACGATGGTGATCGCGTCAAAAGCAACCGGAATGACTTCGTACTCGATGCCGTTAGCCGAGCAGAGCTCCATTTCAGCATCTTTAATTGGCCGTGAGGCATTAGAGATAACCGTTTCGCCTGCACAGAACTTTTTGAAGCCGCCCCCTGTACCCGAGACACCCACACTGATGTTGACATCGTCAGTCGTTGCCATAAATTCTTCAGCCATCGCTTCGGTGATGGGAAAAACGGTACTCGATCCGTCAATCTCAATGACATTGCTTTGAGCAAATGACATTGCTGCTGTTAGCCCGACGGTCGCGGCGGTAGCTGTTGTTGCACATGCCACACCGAGGCTAACAGTCTTGAAGCTGCTGAACAGCTTCTTTGCGCTCGTTACCATTATCGAAAACTCCTAAGCTCAAAATCTTGGCTAAGAAGTAGGTTATGCCGCTGAGCTTAAGGGATTGAGGTCAGTTGGTTACTAGGGTATTAACCTTAGGTTTAAAGGGGGTTAAATATATGATAAATCCCAGAAAAATCTGGGAACGATAGGAGTTTGTGACATTAATGGTCACCGACTAACGCCATCGCATCGGGCTTGTCGTGCACGGCCAGACGCTCTATCAGTGTGGCGCTAGCTTCGTTAAGCCCTACCAAGTTGACTTCTGAGCCGTGCGCTCGAAACTTTAGCACCACCTTATCAATGGCGATGACTGCTGATTGATCCCACAGATGAGAGTGGGTTAGATCGATCACGACTTTATCAATCTGCTCATGGATGTCAAATGACTCTATGAGATTGTTCGCAGAGACAAAGAAAAGCTGCCCGAAGACGTAGTAGGTGCGTGTGTTGCCGTCATCACTGAGCTGAGCGCGAACGTCAATGAGCTTGCCGATTTTACGAGAAAAGGCGATCGCACTCAACGCAATCCCGACGATCACGCCTAGCGCCAGATTATGAGTCACGACCGTGGTCACGACCGTAACCAGCATGACCGCCGTCTCACTTTTGGGCATCTTGCGAAAATTGATCAGCGAGGCCCAGTTAAAGGTACTGATAGAGACCATAAACATCACGGCGACCAGCGCGGCCATGGGAATCAAGCTGACCCACTGGCGCAGCACCAAAATAAAGAACAGCAAAAAGACGCCTGCGCTCAGCGTAGATAGCCGCTGCCGTCCGCCCGACTTAATGTTGATCACCGACTGGCCGATCATGGCGCAGCCAGCCATGCCGCCAAACATCCCCGTGATCAAATTGGCCATCCCTTGGCCTCTGGCCTCTTTGTTCTTATCGCTGTTGGTATCGGTCATGTCGTCGAGTACCGACGCGGTTAAAAACGACTCTAGTAGGCCCACCGCAGACATCGTCAGCGCTACCGGCAAAATCACTTCTAGCGTTGCGAGGTTAAACGGTAGATCAGGCAGTCGGAACGTAGGTAGCGTTGACGGCAGATCACCCATATCACCGACAGTCGGCAAATTCATCCCGGAACCTAGGGCCACAGAGGTGAGGACAACAATTGCGACCAGCGGTGACGGAATCACCTTAATAAAGCGCGGCAAAATGTAGATAATGGCTAACCCCGCGGCCACCATACCGTACATCAGCAGCCCTTGCCCTTCAAACTGGGGGAGCTGCGCGTTGAAAATTAAGATAGCCAGGGCGTTGACAAAGCCGACCAGCACAGCTCGCGGCACGTATTTCATAATTCGGCCAATGCCCAAAGAGCCCCAGACAACTTGTAAAAAACCCGTCAGCAAGGTGGCTGCTAGCAAATATTCCAAGCCGTAGTTTTTGACCAGCTCTACCATCAGCAGCGCCATCGCGCCCGTCGCTGCTGAAATCATGCCGGGTCTGCCGCCTAAAAAGGCGATCGTCACCGCCATTGTGAATGAAGCATAGAGGCCGACTTTAGGATCTACGCCCGCGATGATTGAGAAAGCGATCGCTTCTGGAATCAGCGCTAGCGCAACGACCACACCTGCTAGCAAATCGGCGGGTACGTTTGAAAACCACTCTGAAACGCCGCCCTTCTTCATCTTCTGGGCGCTGTCAGCACTTGTATAAGCCACGTCTACCTAACTTTAAATTATTAATAATTTGGAATTTGAGTTCACCGAATTTGAATTGATTGGCTATTCGGCAAATCCACGCAAATCGTTTTAGCTTCTAGCCCTGCTGAGCCAGATGGCCTTTTATTCATACTATTGAGGAAGGTAAATATAGGCAACTAGCGGGGAGCATCGTGAAGGCGGTGAGTGTATCGTGATTACCTCAAGATCTTTCATACTAGCTCTCAATGCATAGCTGTGAAAACCCCTCATGCATTGCTTTGAAAAAATAAAGTTAACATGTAGTTAAGGAAAAAATAACCAAAGATCTAAGCAACCGCACGCTGTCTATATGAATCTTGAACAACCGACGCTTGAGCAAGCACCTGAAGCGATCGCCAAAGACGAATCCCTACTCGGTGGCTATGCCTATCAGGTCATTACCCGGCAAGCGAAGCGGATATTTAAGCTGCGATCGCAAGTGCTCGCCGACAGCGACCTAGAGCCGCTCCACCAGATGCGGATCGGCACTCGGCAAATGCGATCAGCGCTCATTCTCTTTGCCGATGTGATTGAGCTAGATGCCTCTAAGAAAGAAAAAAAGAAAAAGAACACGCAGAAAAAACTCAGTATTGCAAAGCCCGCTAAATCCTTTAAAAAGCTGACTCAGGCGCTGGGCAACGTACGCGATCTAGACGTGATGGGGCAGTGGTTTAAGCAGGCGATCGCCGACCATACCGCAGACGCTAGTCGCTTCAGCAAAAAAGAGAAAAAGGCAATACATCACCTGCTTAAAACCCTCAAGAAGCGCCGAAAAAAGCAGTTTTCTAAGCTCAAGAAAGCCTTGAAGAGTAGCACCTACAAAACGCTCATCGGCCAGTTTAAGCAGTGGGAAAAGCAGCCCGCCTTTTCTGCCAAGGCTCAGCAAAGCGCTAGTCGCGACGCCGCCGAAAGTCTCGTCGCGCCGATCACAGAGCTCTTACAGCATCCCGGCTGGCAAGTCGCCACCCAAAAACGCGGCGAACAGCTAACCCCGATTGATAACATCACCTTAGCTCAGCTCAATCAAGCTCTTGCTCAAGACGGTGCACGGCTGCATGATCTGCGCAAACAGATCAAGCGAGTGCGCTACCAAGCTGAGTTTTTTCGGGGACTCTACGGCATTACCTACGTTGCTCAAATCAGAGAATTTCGCACCTTGCAAAAGACGCTAGGTCAGCTACAAGATCAAATCGTGATCGGTCAGTTTCTCGCAGCGGAAATTGGTCCTGATTGGGCGCAAACACTCCCTACCCTTGAAGCCAATTTTCAAAATTCACGGCTGGCTTTGTGGCAGCAATGGCAGCCTTATCAGCGCAAGTATCTCAAGCTGAGCGATGCCCTACCCAGTAGCCAGCGGACTGCTTAGATCACCTTCGTCTCTGGCGTTTTTAGGGTCATGGCAAAAGCTGCGATCGCCACCGTTAGCGCGCCTGCTATCCAAAAAGGCATCGCGTAGCCAAAGGCACTCACCAGCAAACCCGAAACCGCCGGACCGAGGGCATTCGACATACTGAGGTAGGAGGCATTGAGTCCGAGTATTTCACCTTGCTCGCGCTGATCGCTACGGGTGCTCAAGATAGAGTCAATCAGCGGCATGGGGAAAGCATTGACCAAGCCAAAAAATCCCAGCAGCACTGAGAAAGCCATAATATTGGGCAGCGCTGGCATCAGCAGAAACAGCACGCCACGGGCAATCAGGGCCCCGACAAGTACGTTGACGATGCTGAAGCGCTTACGCAGGGGCTCTAGGGCAAATACCTGAGAGACAAAGGCAAGGATGCCAAACGCGACGAAGGCGATCGCCAAATTCTTGGCATCTTGTCCCAGCACGTTGATAAAAAATGGCTGGAAAGCAAAGGTAAAAATCGTAAAGGTAAAGCCGTTAAGAAAAGTCATCAGCAAAATGCGGCCAACGACCGGACGTCCGAGAGCGGTGAATAGGCCGGTAAAGTCGAAGTTCTTAGGAGCGCTTTGGGCGGCTGTGCGATCGCTCGGATCAGGAGCTGAGCGCGTTTCGGACAGAAAAAAGAAACAGAGAACAGCGGCAATCAGAGCGATCACCGCCGACACTAAAAAGCTCATCCCCAAAGCAGAGACCCCCGGCAGCGGCGGCACCGTTTGAGCTAAATAACTCAGCGGCGGACCGGCGACAAATCCCAAGCGAAACAGCCCGCTGTATATGCCAAATGCCTGAGTGCGCTGCTCAGGCGAGGTGATGTCGCTCACCAGCGCTTGGGCCACCGAGTTGTTGCCGCCAGTGATGCCATCTAGAATGCGTGCGCCAAACAGCAGCAGCGGAATACCTGCGATCGCCGCCACCAAGTTGGATGCCACCGTACCCAGCAAACTGATCACTAGCAGCGGCTTACGTCCCCACCGGTCTGACAGTTGCCCCAACACAGGCGTACCCAAAAACTGCGAGAGCGAGTAGGCCGTCGTTAGCAAACTCGCCTCAAAATCACTCAGTCCAAACTGCTTCGCGTAGGGATACAGCACCGGAATGATGATAGTGAAGCTAACTGAATTGATAAACGCAATCGAAGCAACAATCCAAAACTGAAGCGGTAGCCTCTTTTGAGAAGGCTTAGACGAAGACTCATCAGAAGCGTTAGAGGGCATCTAGTATTATCTAAATCGCATTTGCTGTAGCGGACGTTCCTGAGAAATCACTTCAAAATCTCTATCGTTGTGAACAAGCAGGCACTGGTACTCTAAGGCAATCTGCGCAATACAGCAGTCAATCGGGCTGCGAATCGTTGCAAAAGCTCTAGTTGAGTGAATCGGCTAAGTACAAAGGTCTGCTTTCCAATCAAAGCAGTGAGCTTTTGCTGCTGGCCACCTGTCTTACCTCGAAAAACATCAATCCATATAGAGGTATCAATCAATAGCACTGCGAGTCGCTCTCACCGCCTTGTGGTCATAGCCTTCGCTGAACTGAATTTTGCCAGCTAGATCCAACAAGTTTTTCTTTTTTCGAGCTCGAATTAGCTCTTGCAAGGCAAGATCGACCAGCTCCTCTTTAGTCTCAACCTGAGTAAGCAAAAGTGCTTCTTCCAGCAGAGCATCGTCAATATCGATGTTAGTTCGCATGATGCATACAAGTGTAAATCTATACACTATGGGCGATGGCGGGCTCGAACCGTCGACATCCTCCTTGTAAGGGAGGCGCTCTACCAACTGAGCTAATCGCCCGAAAGAATACGCCAGATATTTCTGGAGACTCCTGGGATAACGTGCTTCCGCACTCGGATTAAGATAATAACAGAAGAAGCCGCATAACAAAACCCATCTTTTTCGCTTTTTGCCGAAACATTTGTATTACTGTGTAGGGCAACGCTCTTCTGCTCTTTACCTTTATGCCCTCAGGCCGCGTCCACGACCGTATTACCCTTTGGTGTCTCCCTTTTGTAACCGGAATAACCGCCTGGCTAACGGTTAGCTTTTCGCTGACGCTGATCGTATCTATGTCTTTTTTAGTGGGCGGCCTTATGCTTGGCCCTGATCTAGATATTCACTCCATTCAGTACAAGCGATGGGGCCCTATGCGTTGGATTTGGCTGCCCTATCAGCGGGCACTCAAACATCGCTCTAGGCTTTCTCATGGCCCGATTATTGGCACTGCCTTACGAGTGGTCTATCTAGCTGCCTGGATTGCTTTGTTCGCCGTCATTCTCGTCTTCGCACTCAACCTTCTCTGGGACGCGCAGTTAGCTTGGCAACCGCTAAAGGCCATGTTCAGCTACATGCTCAAGCGTTATCGGACTGAGTGGTTGACCTTGTTACTTGGCTTAGAGCTGGGCGCAATCAGTCATTTCACTAGCGATATTTTAGGCTCTCGCATAGCCCGCTATAGATCTGCTCGCCAAAAAGCGGGCCATAAAAAAGTTGGACATCAGAAGTCAGCCCGCCAGAAGCGAGAACGCCAGAAGCTAAAGAAGAAAAAAAAGCGTCGTTTTTGAGCCGGCATTATTTGGCATTATTTATCAAGCTAGGTTGTTTGAAGGCAGACTGTTGAACTATGGCCATAAGTCAGGAAGAAAGTTTCTCCTTCTCAGAATAGAAGATTTTTAGATCTGACTGTGGATCTATCCTAGAAGGGTTTTCCTTCTTAAGATAGAAGACATTATAGAGAGTCTCATCTTTTGGATCGCATCTAAAACTATCGCATCTAAAACTAAAGAAGAGGACGGTCTGTATCAGAAGCATCTGAAAGGAGAAAAACAAAAATGACAAAAGAGTAATAAACCCTCTTATCCTTGTTCGCCTTGGCTTCGGTCGATTCTCACCTTTTTCTCGGCTTGACAATCCATAATTACAGCGACTAAGTTTGTCAGCGAGACGGTAATTTTACCGTTGCCAAAAGCTAATATCACACCTTTATAGGGATAAGGAAACTACAATGAAAGTTAAGTACCTAGCCGCGCTTGCAGCCGCTTCCGTTCTAGGCGTATCTACACTCGCCAGCTGTGCACCTGAGGCCGAAACAGAAGTTGTTGAGCCCGATGCCACTGAAGAAGCAATGGAAGAGCCAGAAGTAATGGAAGAGCCAGAAGTTGACCCTTGTGCTGCTGAGCCCGAAGGCTAATTCCAGTTCTTCTCTGAGATAGTTCTGAAACAGTGTTTCTGAAAAATTTAGAGAAATAGTGAAGCGACAAATTATAAGTGCCTACTCACTGTAAGCAGATAGTGAGTAGGCAGTCGTTTCCAAGAGATCCTCGGCCTAGCTGAGGATTTTTTGTGCTTTGTTTTAATTTAGCAACAACCTAGAGATTGTTAGGATAGTGACCTCCACTCACAGCTTGTATCGCTTATGAAAGTTGCATTTATCGGATTGGGGACAATGGGCGCGCCGATGGCCCTCAACGTTTTACAAGCAGGCCACTCACTTACCGTATACAACCGCACTCGTGAAAAGGCACAGGCGATAGTAGAGGCTGGTGGGGCGATCGCTGATTCTCCCCAGCAGGCTGCGCGCTCTGCGGAGATTATCGTGACCTGTGTGAGCGATAGCCCCGATGTAGAAGCTGTTCTGCTGGGCGAGGCGGGTGTTGTTCAAGGAGCTCAGCCAGGCGCTTTGGTGGTTGATATGTCTACGATTAGTCCTAGCGTTACCCGGCGTATTGCTGAAGCTCTCGCTCAAAAAGGCATTGCGATGCTCGATGCGCCAGTCTCTGGGGGCTCGGAGGGTGCGCAACAGGGCAGTTTGTCGATCATGATCGGTGGGGCAGCGGCTGACGTGGAGCGGGCGATGCCAGTGCTGAGTGCGATGGGACGCACCATTACTCATGTCGGCACAATTGGTGCGGGGCAAACGACTAAAGCGATCAATCAAGTGATTGCAGCGGGCACTTATTTATCGGTGGCTGAGGGGTTGGCGCTGGGGCTGAAGGCGGGGCTGGATATGGAGAAAGTGGTACAGGCGGTCGGTAGTGGCGCCGCGGCCTCTTGGGGGCTGACTCATCGCTCTAGCAACATGATCAACAACGAATATCCCTTAGGGTTTCGGGTGCGCCTGCATCACAAGGATTTGGCGATCGCACTAGAAGCCGCCCGCGAACTGGGTATCCCCTTGCCGATAGCAGCCTATGTGGAACAGGCCGAGACGGGGCTGATTGCGCGGGGCTATGGTGATGAGGATGTGTCTGCGATCGCCCGTAGCGTCCGTGAGATGGGCGGCATTTGAGCGGTGGTATCTCAGCTTTTGCGGTTACCTCACTTTTGGCCGACTGTGGTGATGTATAAAACGGCCTCTTCAGCTGGGATGCTCAGCAGTTCGTTGACCTGATCGTCAAAAAAGCCAGCAATGCCGCTCACGCCCAAGTTACGACGGGTTGCAGCCAGGTTCAGGCGTTGGCCCAGATGACCAGCGTCCATATGCAAGTAGCGATAGGCGCGATCGCCATATTTTGCAACGGCGGCAGCGAGGTTTGCCGTGTGAAAAATGACGGCTCCGGCATCTCGACCGAGGTTTTGCCCTAAGCAAAGAAAATGGAGCTCTTCGTGAAACTGGTTGAAGCGGATCTGACGAAGCTCTTCGGCTTGGGGCGCATAGTAGTAGCAGCCAGATTCCAGCGCGTCTACTTTAGAGACAGCGACAAATGTTTCAATCAAGCTCAAGTCAAAGAAGTCAGGCTGGTGATCAAAAGCCTGCAGGCGATAGTGCTCAGGATGATAGGTGAAGTCGAGTAGGGCAAACAAATCGGCTCGGTTGAGGGCCACTTGGGTGTAGCGACGGGTAGAGCGGCGGGTGAGGAGCGTATCTTCTAATGCTTCTAGGCGATCGCCCCACGAAATCGGCTGCGTCTTGGTCGAAACTGTAATGCCGAACGGAAAATTGTATTTATCGGCAGCAGGCTTATCCGCCGCAGGTACTTGATTTTCGCGCTTAGAAGGGCTAGGCGCGGGGGGAAGTGGCGAGTCAATCTTTTTTTGCTGCTGCTGACCAAAGCCTGATTCCGGTGATATGAGCGTATTTTCATGCAGGTAGCTCAGCAGCTGACCGTCGGGGACCGATTCTATGTCTGTGTGCACAGGGCAGGGCAGGGCGCTGCGAGCAGTCGGTAAATTTTGCGCTACTTCAAAGAGATCGGCCAGCGCAAGCAGAGCGATCGCGCTTTCTGTATCCCCATCTAAATACAGCAGCTGATTGACAAGTTCATCAGCAAAGCCACCAATCAAATGAGGTCGATAGTCACACAGCGTCCCCGCGACTTCCAAATTACCCAGCAGGTGCCCCGAGTCGAGAAACACCCGCCGGTACGCCCGGTCTTGATATCGCCAGGCCGAGCGTTCAAAAATGGTGCTCACGACCAGCGCAATCTGAGTTGTTTCTAGCGCGGGATGCCAAAAGCAGGCCGTCTGTAGCGCTTGCCAAGGGTGATCGTCCCAAAAGCGCAGCAGCGAATGCGATCGCACCTGATAGTTATACAGACCCGCTGGCAGCCGCGAGGTCCCGCGCGACACCAGATAGACCTCTGCCGGGTACAGGCCCCCTGCCGACGGCGCAGAGCGCAGATACATCGGCTTACCCGAAAATGTCATCACCTTGGCGGTTAGCCCATAGCTGTCAATCAGTAGGCGTGACAGCCGCTGCCACCAGCGCCAGTCATCGTCAGCTGTACTCGGCGCTTTCTCTAAGTAGGGCTTGAGATCTAGGTTGTGGCCTAGCTTGTAGTCCTTGTATGGCGTTGGCTGCTGAGACCAGTCCAGCCCGCCGGCTGGGCCTCCACTTTTGGCGCTGATAGTCTCGGGATCGTACTTTGTGCGCTGATGGTAGTGCTGGGCGATAGAATCTGCCATGAGCAACTTTATTGAAATACAACTTTATTGAAATAGAGGTGAGCGGCGGCTGGCGAAAGGTAGCGCTTGAAGCGCTTTGCAGTTCATGTTTAGTCCATTTAAATCATAGCGGTACAGACGCACCAGAACCATAGATCTGATACCCTGACGGTTCAGGTAGAATGGCTAAGAGCAAGCGGCGATCGCCACGCGCCAAAGATATAAGAGGTCACCCATGCAGGGGAATCAAAAAAAATGGCGCTGGATAATGGCAACTGGAAGTGGGCTAACCAGTTTGCTTGCCTTTTGGGTGATGAGTGCAGCAATCTCTAGCGCCGAGGTTATAAAGCCAGTAGAGACGAAGACAAGCCTCCTGGCACAAACAGCCCCTCCCACCGAGGTGGCTCCTCCCTCTGCAAACTCCCCTAACTTAACCCAGCAGCAGCGCGAAACCGAAGCCGCACTAGGCAGAGCCACGACCTTATTTGCGGTGATGCTAGGAGCGCTAGTGCTCCTGTTGGGCATTGGCATTTTTATGCTGTGGGCGCTGCGTAAGTCAGCCATCCGAGAGGTGGTGAGCATTATGAGCGCTCAGAGCAACGAACTCACGGCGCTAGAAAACAAAGTGCACAACGCGACTCGCAGCCTCAACCGCGTGCTGGCAGATGCGGACGAACTCTCTGGAGAATTGCAAGGCCGCTCTAGTCATTTTCAGCGCGAGATCGTAGCTCAGCGCGAAGTCTTGCACAATCTGATCGAAGAGCTAGATGCCTTTAAGCTGCAAGCGGCTAAAGATTGGGAGAAGCAGTTAGACGATCTCAATAGCAAGCTAGAAATGACTGCTGGTGAGTTTGCGCAAACCGCCGCAGACATTCAGGCTCAAGCTAAGCAGCGTCTAGAAGAAATGCAGACAGATACAGCAGTCGAAAGTCAGCGAATTTTGCAGCGCTTTACCACCTCTGAAGCTGAATTTTCTCGTCATGTCGGCGTCATTAAAGAAGAAACTCAGCGCCGCAAAACGGCCTTCTTTGATGAGATGGATCGCAAAGAATCGGTGCTCTCTGATCAGATGGGTAGCTTGCAGGCAGAGACAGTAGCCGAAAAAGATCGGGTGCTCTCAGGAATCGCAAAGCAGGGCAGTGAGTTTGGCCCGAAGCTGTCTGAAGCAGAAGCGGCTGCCAAAGCAAAAATTGAACAGCAGCGAGATCAGGCCCTAGAGAGCTTGAAGCACTCCGAAGCAGCCGTTGTCAGTGAGCTAGAAGAGGTTCAAGCTAGCGCCTTGGGCCACCGAGAGCTCGCCTTGCAAAACATTCAGCGGGCTAGCGAAGAATTGCAGCAGCAGTTCAGCGCCATTCGCAGTGAGGTCGAGAGCCGTAAAGCCGACATGATGCAGAGCTTCCGGCAGTCTGCTGATGGCTTTTTGACTCAGTTTGCCACGCTTAAGGCCGATGTCGAAGGTCGCAAAGGCACTATCCTCGGCGATATGGACAGAGTCGCTGAGAATTTTAAAGAGCAAATTACGGGACTGCAAGCGGGCGTTAGCGAAGAGCGCAAACATACGATTATGCAGCTGCAGGCGACGGCTGAAGGCTTTCGCTCTCAGCTAGCAAACTTGGGCAGCGATTTGGGCAAGCAAAAGAGTGAGCTGTATAGTGAACTGAGTGAAACGGCACGCACATTTTCTAGCCAGTTGGCTGAGCTGCAAGGCGATCTCGGCGAGCAGCGAGATCAGGCGTTGGCAATTGTTCAACAGTTGCAGAAAGAGTTTGCTCAAGAGCTGGGTGATCTGCAGTCAGGCATTGGCAGTGAACGACAGCAGCTATTGCGATCGCTCAAAGAAATCGAAAACAGCTTTACCGGCGAACTCACAGGCGTACGCAACACAGTCTTTGGCCGCCGCGACGTGATTCTCGAAAAGCTCAACAGCTTTGATGCCCGCCTCGGCGAACAAATCGGCGAACTGGCCAAATCTGCCGCCGATAGAGAGCAGGCCGCGCAGCAGCGCCTAGGACAGATAGAAGAGAAATTTTCTCAGACCTTGGAGT